>NZ_RAWT01000059.1:0-16263 GCF_003612005.1 Pyramidobacter sp. CG50-2 | reverse complement strand
TTTTGTGACAATGTCATTCGCTCCTGTTTCATGAACGGTATTATCTCAGAGTGACATTTTCTTGGAACAGTTATGGGTGACTTTATCACTGAACAACGACAGAAATCCCGTTCTTATTGACAGGAAAGAAATCAAATGTTAGAATCTCAGTAAGTTGTGTATAACTAACTCATGTCGGATTCCTGATGATTCCGGAAAGCGGTGGATGCTTTATTCCGAATTCAGTTGATTGCCATCGGTACGGTCAAGCGAGCGACTGCCGCGGAACGAAAAAGACTCATCGAGCGTGGGCTCGCTGCACGGAACGGGATCGCGCTTCTGCGACGCTGATGCGCCTGTTTTGAACAGAAAAATGCATCGGCTCTGAAGCATTGCATCGTGAGAAAGCAGGAAAAAGACAAAGAACAAGAGATCTGCCGTCGATAAGTTCCATTAAGAATTCAGTAAGAATACGAATGTGCGCATGCGGAGACCCAGTGCAGGATCCGAGACGGGAAGGTCTCTCCGAAAAACGAATGCCGCGCAGTCTCAGGAGGTTTCCCATGTTCCCTCTCTCTTTGGCGCCGCTGAACGTCGATCTGAAAATCGTCAATCCCGGCGGCGACGCAAGAATGTCCAAGCGCCTCGAAAGCCTGGGATTGAGCGAAGGCAGCATCCTCACCCTTCTGCAGGAACGGGACGGCGACGTCATCGTCCGGCCGGCGGGAGGCGCGAGCAGCCTGGCGCTGGACCAAAACGTCGCCGCGCGCCTGATGGTGACCGTGAACGACTCGTAATTTTTCGCGGGGCCGGCGGGAAGATGGACCGCGTGCGCGGCGGAAATTCCGAACGCACGCTTTTACTGTTTCGAGAGAGGTGCAGACGATGAACGAAACGACGTTGGCGGAACTGGCTCCGGGAGAATCGGGGCGAATCGTGAAGATCGAGGGCAGAGGGATCCTTGCCCAGAGGCTGGTGGACATGGGGCTGTATCCCGGCGTCGCCGCGAAGGTCGTCCGCCGCGCGCCCCTCGGCGACCCGATCGAGGTGGACGCCGAAGGCGCGCTGGTCAATCTGCGCCGCGAAGAAGCGCGTTTCGTGAAAGTGAAAAAACTCTGATGGCAAAGAAGATCATCGCCCTCGCGGGACAGCCGAACTGCGGCAAATCGACCGTCTTCAACAGCCTGACGGGAGCGAAACAGTTCGTGGCCAATTATCCCGGCGTCACCGTCGACAAGATGATGGGCTGGTATAAACGAAACGGCGAAGACGTGGAAGTCATCGACCTTCCCGGCACGTACAGCCTGACCTCCTATTCCCCCGAAGAGCGCGTCACGCGCGACGTGCTCCTCCACGAGCCGCTTTCCGCCGTCGTGAACGTCATGGACGCCGCCAACCTGAAGCGCAGCCTGTACCTGACGCTCCAGCTTCTGGAGATGGAGATCCCCCTCATTCTCGACCTGAACATGATGGACGTGGCCGAAAAGCTAGGCGTCTCCATCGACGTTCCGGGACTTTCGCGGGAACTCGGCGCGCCGGTCGTGACGACGGCCATCACCCAGGGGCGCGGCCGCGAAGATCTGCTGCAGGCCGTCGCCGACATGTCGCAGTCCGGCGTCCGCGCCAGCCTCGCCGTTTGCGAGCTCTATCCCGACCTGAAAGACGCCCTGGACGATCTGGAGGCCCTGTTGAACCGCGAAGAGAGCCTGAAGGGCGCCTTCCCCATTTCGTGGCTCGCCGTCAAACTGATGGAAGGGGATCCCGCCGTCGCCGCGCTGCTGCGCGGCAAAGCGAAAGGGAGCGCGTCCGTCCTTGCGCGGGCGGAAGAATGGCGCGCGCGGTTCGAGCGGGAAAAGGGCGTGAGCGCCGACATCTACGTTTCAGGCCAGCGCAGCCGCCGGGCGGCGGCCATCGCCAAACGCCTCGCGGCCAAAAAGGAGGCCGCGAAAGCGCCGCTCTCCGAGCGCATTGACCGGGCCGTCTGCAACAAGTTCTTCGGCCCCGTCTTTCTGCTTTTCGTCATTTACGGATTCTATTACCTTTCCTTTATCCAGGGCTACAATCTCACCCACTACACATGGCCCGTCCTCGCCGGCGTCCGCAGCTTTGCGGAACGTATCCTTCCCCAGCCCGGGCTCATAGACGTTCCCATCGTGCGGGAATTCGTGCTCTGGATCGTGGATAACCTGAACGCGCTCTTCAACTACATCCCGATCTTCTTCATCCTCTTCGCGCTCATCGCCGTGCTGGAGGACAGCGGCTACATGCCGCGCATCGCGTTCGTCCTGGACCGCATCCTCAGCCGCTTCGGGCTGCACGGGCAGTCAACGCTGCCGATGATCCTCGGCGGCGTGGTCCTGGGCGGCTGCGCCGTTCCGGCGGTCATGGCCACCAAGGGAATTCCCGACGAAAAGTCGAAGCTGGCGACGATCCTGACGCTCCCCATGCTCAACTGTCAGGCCAAGCTGCCCTTGTACTTCCTGCTCATCGGCATCTACTTCAACGAGACGGTGCATCTGCCCCTGCTGGGGAACGTCAACCAGCAGGCCATCGTCATCGTCTTCATTCAGACGATCAGCCTGCTCTTCGTGCTGCCCATCGCCAAGATCCTTTCGATGACGGTGCTGAAGCACAAGGAAACGGCGCCGTTCATCATGGAGATGCCGCCCTATCACATCCCCACGCTTCGCGGCGTTTTAGGGCGGGCGGTCGAGCGGATCTGGCTGTACGTCCGCAAGATCACCACCGTCGTCGCCGCCGTCGCCGTGGTCCTCTTCGTCCTGCTGCGCTTCCCCGGCCTGTCCCCAGAACGCGAAGCCCAGTACGAGGCGGAGAAAGACCGGGCCGTCCAAGTTTTTCTCGACGCGGCGAAGAACAAAAAATTCGGACGAAATCTCACGAACGAAGACGATGTCCTCAACCTGATCCTCTACCAGCAGGGTTACCGGGAATTACTCAAGTCCGGGGCCTCCGCCGAGAAGAAAAGGGCCTACGGACTCACGAATCCCGACTTTTTCGAGATCATCCAGAACAGGAAGGATCCTGAAGCGAAGGCGCTCGAAAAGGAGCTCAAAAAGCTGATCGTTTTCCGAACGAACGCGCTGACGGCCATCCGCAAGGAACGCATCGACAACAGCCTGCTCGGCAAGGCCGGCCGCGCGCTGGAACCTATTTCACGCTACGCCGGCTTCAACTGGCGCGTCAACGTCGCCGTGCTCAGCACCCTGGCGGCCAAGGAGAACAGCGTCTCCACGCTGGGCGCCCTTTACATCAAGGAAGCGGACGACGGCGAAGCGAAGAACGCCGACACGCTGGAACAGCGCATGAAACGGCAGGAGGAAGACCTCACGCCGCTGCACGCGATGGCTCTGATGCTCTTCATGGTGCTCTGTCCGCCCTGTCTGCCCACGATCATGGCCATCCGCGTGCAGACCGGCTCCACCAAATGGATGCTCTTCGCCTTTTTCGTGCCGCTCATTCTCGGGCTGCTCGCCGCCGTGCTCGTTTTTTCCGGCGGCTCCGCCCTCGGCCTGACCGGATTTCAGGCGATGTGGATCTTCTACCTGATCCCGCTGACCCTGACGATCCTGCTGGGGCTGATCAAAACCAAGAGGACCTATTGACCTGTCCCGACAAGGCGCGCATATACTGCGGCAGACTGCGGCATTCCCCGCCGCTGGACTGACATACAAAATTCAAACGGAGGTTTTGAGGATGAACAGAAAGTTATGGACTGGCGTGATAACGGCCGTCTTCATCGCGGCGCTCGCAGGCGCCGCTCTGGCCCATACCCCGCTTTTCTCCTGCTGGGACAACGGCGACGGCACGCTCTCGTGCGAGGGCGGCTTCTCCGACGGTTCCTCGGCCGCGAACATCCCCATCCGCGTCACCGACGAGAAGGACGCCGTTGTGTTCGAGGGCAAGCTGGACGAGAGCGGCGAGCTGACGTTCGACAAGCCGCAGGGAGCCTTTTCCGTCACCTTCGACGGCGGCCCCGGGCACACGCTCACCGTCAAAAGCGGCGACATCAAGTAAGGCTGCCTGAGTGAATCAGGCCAGGATACTGATTTCAAAAAAGAAAAGGAGCGTATTGTACGTGAAAAAAGCGGCCCTGTTGTCGATATGCGCGCTGTTTGCCGCGGTTCTCCCCGCTTCGGCGCACTTCCAGATGCTCTACACCCCCGAGATGATTCTGGACAAAGGCGGAGAAATTCCCCTGAAGCTTGTGTTCACCCATCCTTTTGAGGCCGGACACACGATGGACATGGAGACCCCGCAGGGGTTCTTTGTCGTGAACAAGCAAAAGAAGACGGATCTGCTCAAGACGCTGAAGCCCATCACCTGGACGAGCCTGGAGAACAAGGGCAGGGGCTTTGAGACTTCTTTCAAGCTGAGAGGTATGGGCGATTACGTCTTCTGTCTGGTCCCGGCTCCTTATTTCGAAAAGAGCGAGGACCTCTATATCCAACAAATCACCAAAATGATCGTAAACAACGGCAGTCTCCCCACGGAATGGGATGCCGACATGGGGCTCAAGGCGGAGATCGTGCCCTTGGACAAGCCCTATGCGATCTGGGCCGGCGGGATGTTCCGCGGCGTCGTGAAGAGCGAAGGGAAGCCGGTCCCCTTCGCCGAGGTCGAGGTGGAGTACATGAACCATCGCCCCGACCTGAAGAAGAACGCCTTCGAAAGGAAGGGCGCGGTCTCCGCTCCCCACGACGCCTTTGTGACTCTGACGATCAAGGCCGACGCCAACGGCACGTTCGCTTTCGCCATGCCCAAGGAGGGATGGTGGGGATTTGCCGCTCTGGGCGTCGGCCCCGATACGGAATTCAAGGGCAAGGAGCTCTCGCAGGATGCGGTGATTTGGGTTCAGGCTGCCAAGATGTAGTTCGTTGAGGCACTCTGCGGCAGAGAGAGGAGGTTTTCAGACCATGGGCGCACAGGAGCTGATCGTTGTCCTGATCGCGCTTGCCGCCGGAGGATACCTGCTTCGCGGCTGGATCGTTTCCGCACGGCAGGGACGCTGCGGCGGGTGCGGATGTGGGTGTGGGGGCAGAAAATGCCCTCCGGACGAGGAATAATCGAGGGAGTTTCGTCCCTCTTGAAAGAATCGACATGACATTCGATGTATACACAACACTAAGGAGGAGAATTTTCATGCGCAAGATTTTTTCCGTACTGCTTGCAGGGGCGTTTTTTGCGGCTTCTTTCGGCGTTTCCGCCGAGGCTCACGAGTTCTGGGTGAACGCCGAGTATAAGGACGGCCTTCTCAAGGCCGATTTGGGCTACGGGCACGAGTATCCCGATCCCGAACCCATTGCCGCGGACCGTACGCATCTCTTCGAGCCCTTGAAGCTCATTACCGCCGAGGGCGCGACGGAGATGGCCCAGACCGGCGCCGACAACTTCCACTACGAGGCGGCGGCCGACTTGAAAAAAGGCGACTATTTGGTGATCGGCAACTACAAGCCCACTTTCTGGGCCAAAGGAGCGGAAGGATGGAAACAGGCGGACAAGGCCAAGTACAAGGAACTGACGAAGGCCGATGCGACTTATGCCGAGGAAGCGGCGATGTACGCCAAGCTCGTCCTGAATCTTGACGGCGCCGAGGGGATGGATATCATCACCAAGCCGGTGGGACAGCGTCTGGAGATGGTGCCGCAGGTGAATCCGGCGACGGTGAAGCCGGGACAGCGCTTCCCCGTTCTGATACTCGTCGACGGCAAACCGGCCAAGACGGCGGAAGTGAAAGCCGTTTACGCGGGTTTTGCCGGCGACACGAAGGACGGCGATCCCGCCAACGAGTACAAGGCGTTCTATGGGCGTACCGACCTGAAAGGCGTCATCAACATCATTCCCTCGAAAGCCGGCTATTGGAACGCCTCTGTGGAAGTGAAAGTGCCTTATGCCGACAAGACCGTCGCCGACGAGTCCGTCCTGGTATCCCGTCTGACGTTCATGATCGCGGAGTGATCCCGGTTTCACGAGAACGACGAATTCTTATACTATTTCTTGATAAAACGCATGAACACAGTTTACGGGGCGCTGCGGGGAAGTTCAGTCGCTCGGAACTCCTTCGACTGCTGCGCAGCTCGCTTTGTGAATCTTCCTCGCCGCGCCTCTGTGTTCGGCCTTTTAATTGAGAAATAGTATGAATCTTACCGCAAACGAGCGGCCCCACCATTTCTCTTTCAAGGCGGGGCCGCTTTTCAATGGCCGATGGTGCGGGGATTGTCCCGACACGAAAACGATTGACGAAGCAGAGCGGGACTGCTAAAATCACATTCAACACTACTTATTACGGAGGTGGAGAAGATGTATGCGGCTGAGTGTCAGTACAAAGGCGTCATTATTATTATAGCGGCGGCCGATGCATCGTGTTCTCTTCCTCTGGCGACGCTATAATTTGTCGTGGAGCAATACAGGGAGGACGGGGCGCGGCTCTTTCCTCCCTGTTGTTTTTGCGGTGTGTTCGGACAGGTTCATGAATTCCGCCTATGACGCGGAGCACAATTTAAATCAAGAGGTGAGGCATCATGTCGGTTGACTACAAATCGACGCTTCAGCTGCCGGTGACGGAATTCCCCATGCGGGCCGGACTGGCGAAGAGAGAACCGGAAACGGTCAGATTCTGGGAACAGAACGAGATTTACAAAAAAATGCTGGAGAGCAACAAGGACCGCCGCTCCTTCATGTTCCACGACGGGCCGCCCTACGCCAACGGCGCGATCCACATCGGGCACGCGCTCAACAAGTCGCTGAAGGACTTCATCGTCAAGTACAAGTCGATGCGCGGCTACTACGTGCCTTACGTGCCGGGCTGGGACACGCACGGGCTGCCCATCGAGCTGAAAGTGCTCAAGGACGAGCACCTGAACAAGGACACGACGCCGGCGCTCGAACTCCGCTCCAAATGCCACGACTACGCGCTCAAATGGGTGGACGTGCAGCGCGAGGGCATGAAGCGCCTGGGCTGCTTCTCGCTCTGGGACGAGCCGTATCTGACGTTGAATCCGGAATTCGAGGCCCGCGAGCTGGAAACGCTGGCCACGATCGTGGAAAAAGGTTTCGTCTACCGCGGTACCAAGCCCGTGTACTGGTGTATCGACTGCCAGACCGCCGAAGCCGCGGCCGAGATCGAGTACGCCGACGTCACGTCGCCCTCGGTGTTCGTCGCTTATCAGATGGATGATGACGCGGCGGAGCGATTCCCCGCGCTGAAAGGACGCGACGTGAACGTCGTGGTCTGGACGACGACGCCCTGGACGCTGCCCGCCAGCCGCGCCGTGACGCTGAACGCCAACTTCGACTACTCGTTTTTCGAGGTGGGCGATAAAGTTTACCTGATCGCCGACGGCATGGCCGATTCGGTGTCGCGCGACACGGGGCTCGATTTCTCCAAACGCCTGCTGACCGTCAAGGGCAAAGACCTGGAACTGCTCGCCGCCAATCATCCCATGTATCCTTGCAAAACGCCGCTCGTGCTGGCTCCATACGTCACGCTCGAGGCTGGCACCGGCTGCGTTCATACGGCGCCGGCCTATGGCGTCGAGGATTTCGAGACGGGACAGCGCTATCACATCGAAAATTACAATCCCGTCGACGCCACGGGACATTACAAGCCCGACACGCCCGTCGTCGCCGGCCTGGATCTGGACAAGGGCGGCCGCAAGGCGCTGGAAGTGATCGAAGCCAACGGCCGTTTGCTCGGCCTGAAGAAGATCTCGCACTCTTATCCGCACTGCTGGCGCTGTCACAAGCCCGTCATTTTCCGCTCCACGCCGCAGTGGTTCATCGACGTCGCCGCGTTCAAGAAACGCGCGCTCGACGTGATCGACAACGAGGTGAAATGGATCCCCGGCTGGGGACACGACCGCATCTACAACATGGTGTCCGAGCGCTCCGATTGGTGCATCAGCCGTCAGCGCGTGTGGGGCGTGCCGATCCCGGCGTTCGAGTGCGAAGACTGTCATGAAACGATCCTCGATGCCGCCCGTATCCGCCGCGTCGCGGAAAAAGTCGCCGGGGCCGGTTCCGACGTCTGGTGGGCGAGCGCGCCCGAAGAGCTGCTCGGCGATCTGGCGGTCTGCCCTCGCTGCGGCAGTCGTCATCTGAAGAAGGGCGAAGACATTCTCGACGTGTGGTTCGATTCCGGCGCGAGCCACTTCTCCGTCATGGACGTGCCCAGCCGTCCCTATCTGAACTGGCCGACCGACCTGTATCTCGAGGGGGCCGATCAGCACCGCGGCTGGTTCCAGACCTCGCTGCTCACTTCCGTGGCCGTGGCCGGAAAGGCGCCGTACCGGGCCGTCCTGACGCACGGCTTCATCGTCGACGAACAGGGACGCAAGATGTCCAAATCGCTGCAGAACGGCGTCGCCCCCGAGAGGATCACGAATCGCGACGGAGCGGACATCCTGCGCCTGTGGGTGGCTTCCGCCGACTATCGCAGCGACGTACACATCTCCGACGGCATCATCAAGAACCTGTCGGAGGAATACCGCCGCATCCGCAACACGGCCCGCTTCATGCTCGGCAACCTGAACGGCTTCGAGCCGGCCAGGGATTCCGTGCCGTTCGGCAAGATGCCCGAGTTCGACCGTTGGGCCATGTCGTTGCTGAACCGCGTCGTCGAGCGCGTGACGGAAGGTTTTGAGGCGTATGATTTCCACATGCCCATCACCGTCATTCATCAGTTCTGCGTGAACGAACTGAGCTCGTTCTATCTCGACGCCAGCAAGGACCGCCTTTACGCCGACGCGGCGGACGGCCTGAGCCGCCGCGCCTGCCAGACGGTGATGTGGAAGGCCGTCTGCGCGCTGGCGCGCATGCTCGCGCCCGTGATCAGCTTCACCGCCGAGGAGATCTGGCAACAGCTGCGCACGATCGAGCCTTCGCTGGCCGAGAGCGTCTTTCTGGGCGGCTGGCCGGAAGCGGATCCTGCCGAGACGGACGGCACGCTTGTGGAAAAATGGGAGAAAGTCCAATTCCTGCGCGGCCTCGTCAGCAAGGCGCTGGAAGCCGAACGCGCCGCCGGCAAGATCGGCCAGGCGCTGGAAGCTCGCGTCGCCGTCGCCGCGCCCGAGTTCTACAAAAACGCCATGAGCGCCGAGGACTGGGCGATGGTGTGCATCACTTCGGGCTTCGAGTTCGGCGAGACGGTGGAAAGCGACGACGACATCCGCGTCGAAGTGTTCCCCGCCAAAGGCACGAAGTGTCCGCGCTGCTGGAAGTACGAAGAGACGTCTCACGCCGACGGACTGTGCCGCCGCTGCGCGTGCGTCATTGAGAAAAAGTAGTCTGGAATAAATCGAAACGCCGAAAATGTTCCACGTGGAACATTTTCGGCGGACAGAGTACAATGAAGGGAGCGAAGATTCTTCGCTCCCTTTTATGATGGAGTGGTGATCGATCGAATGGAAAACGCGAATCGCGAAATTTACGAGCTGGCTGTCCCCGAAGAGGATTCCGGCGCGCGCCTCGACCTTTTTCTCGCCGGCGAACTGTCGCTGTCGCGCAGCCGCGTCCGCGCCCTGCTCGACGGCGGGGCCGTGACGTGCGAACAGGTGAGGAAGATCCGCCCGGCGTTCAGGATCCAGCCCGGGCAGGTATATCGCGTGGAAATTCCCGAGGCCGCGCCGGCGGAGATCGCGGCGCAGGACGTGCCTTTTGACGTGGTCTACGAGGACGACGACGTGATCGTGGTCAACAAACCGGCGGGCGTGGTCGTGCATCCCGGCGCCGGGCGTCCCGACGGCACGCTGGTCAACGGCCTGATGTTCCGCTATCCGGAGATCGGCCGCATCGGCGACGCCGTGCGGCCCGGCATCGTTCACCGTCTCGACGTGGGCACGTCGGGGCTGATGGTCGTGGCCCGCAGCGACGCGGCTTTTCGCGGCCTGACGGAGGCGTTTCAGGCGCACGAAGTGCTCAAGGAGTATCTGGGGCTTGGCGTCGGTACGCTGAGATCGTCCGAAGGCACGGTGAACGCCCCGATCGGCCGCGATCCTCACAATCGCCTGAAGATGTGCGTGTCGTGGGACGGGCGCGAAGCCGTGACCGATTACAAAGTCCTCTGGACGCGGGCGCGCTACACTCTGATCAGGGTACGGCTGCACACGGGGCGCACGCACCAGATCCGCGTGCACATGCGCGCGCTCGGCTGCTCGCTCGACGGCGACACGCTCTACGGCCCCAAGGATCCGGCGCAGCACATCCTCAAAGATCGCGTGTTTCTGCATTCGTGGCGGCTGGGGTTCCGCCATCCCGTCGGCGGCGAGCGGCTCGAATTCCGAGCGCCGCTGCCGCCGGAACTGATCGCGGCGTTGCGCGTGCCGCTGTCGCAGCCGCAAGACGCGTGACGCTCTGAACGGGATGTCGCGGCTGAATATTTTATCGGCGATAAAAATATTCATCCGCAAAAAACGCGCGCACGGCGCCGCGTCGATTGAAAAGTTTATTTTTGTAGGGTATAGTTAGCCTGCTCGCCATTTCGAGGTTCTCCCCCGACGGGAGCCTCGCTATTATTGAAGGAGGAAAAAATGAGAAGAAACGCATGGACAGCATTGGCCGTCGGCGCGGCGTTGACTGTGGGAGCCGCGGCTTCGTTCGCGGCCGATCACAAGATCTCCGGCAGCTTTCTGATGGGGACGGGCAGCGCCACGGGGAATTACTATTCCTTCGGCAGCGTGCTCGCGCAGGTTATCAACAGCCATACCGGCGCTAACATCACCGTCAGTTCCACGGGCGGCTCGGTGGAGAACGTGCGCCTTCTCAAAAAGGGCGAAAACGAGATGGCGCTGGTGCAGACGGACGTGAACAGCTACGCTCTGAACGGAGTGGAGCAGTTCGCCAGCGGCGCGGTGACGAATTTCTCGGCGATCACGGCCTGCTATCCCGAAATGGTGCAGATCGTGGCGAGCAAAGCCAGCGGCATCAAGAGCGTGGCCGACATGCGCGGCAAGCGCATCTGCGTGGGCGCGGTCGGCTCGGGATACGAGGTGGCGCCCCGCCAGATTCTCGGCATTTACGGCATGAACTACGACGACATCGACGAGCGCTTCCTGAGCCAGTCGGAGGGCAAGAACGCCCTTCAGGACGACCAGATCGACGCGTTCTTCATGTGCTCGGGCTATCCCAACGCCAACGTGACGGAGCTGTCGCTGATGGGCAAGATCGAAGTGATCTCCATCGACGACGAGCATTTGAAGCTGCTGCAGGAGAAGTATCCGTTCTACGCGCCGTTCACGACGCCCGACGATCAGTACAATCTCGGCCATCCCGTCACCTCGGTGGCGGTGATGTCGATGCTGGTGGTACTGAACGAGATCTCCGACGACGACGTGTACGCGATGACGGCGGCGATCTACGATCATCTCGACGAGATCCGCGCGCTCAACAAGAAGGGCGAATACATGTCGCTCGAAGGCGCTTTCCGCGGCATCCCCGGCAACATCCATCCCGGCGCGGCCCGCTTCTACGAGGAGAAAGGGCTGAAGGTCCCCGGAAAGTAAACGGCGCGCGGCCGCGGGGCCCGCGATTCCATGGCATGATGCCGGACGGTTCGATCGCTGCGGACCGTCCGGTTTTTTCCTGAAAGGGGAGGCGGCGCTTGAGCTTTTTGAGTCGAAAAAAACTGAACGAAGTTCCGCAAAACGTCGATCTGTCCGAATTGGAGCGCGATTCGCGCTATCGGATCTTTTCCGGCGGCATGAAAGTCTTTCTGACGGTCGTGCTGACGTGTTTCGCGCTGTTCCAGCTTTACGCTTCGCTGAGCGGGAGGTTGCCGCAGCAGATTTTGCGCTACGGGCATCTGGGGTTCGCCATCAGTCTGGCCTTTATCATCTATCCGACGACGAAAAAGTCGAGCCGCCGCAGGATCAATCCGCTGGACGTGATCTTTGCGCTGACGTTCCTGACGGTGATCATGTATTTTATCGGCAACTTCAAGGCGCTGCAGCTGCGCGCCGGCGAGTATACGACGCTGGACACGGTCATGGCGGGGCTGGGCGTTTTTCTGGTGCTGCTGGCCTGCTGGCGCGTGGTCGGCCCGCCGATCGTGATCATCGCCTCGTGCTTCATGCTGTACGGCCTGATGGGGGCGCGCGGCTTTTTCGCCGTGCAGATGCCGGGGTTTCTGGCGCAGCGCGGCTATCAGCTGCCGCGGATCATCACGCATCTTTTCATCACCACGGAGGGCGTGATCGGCAACCCGATCGGCGTGTGCTCAACGTACATTTTCCTGTTCATCCTTTTCGGTTCCTGTCTCGAAAAGACGGGGATCGGACAATTCTTCATCGACCTGGCCAACGCGCTGGCCGGCTGGGCCGTGGGCGGCCCGGCCAAGGTGGCGGTGCTTTCGTCGGCGCTGCAGGGCACGGTCTCCGGTTCTTCGGTGGCGAACACCGTCTCGACGGGCTCCTTCACGATCCCGCTGATGAAGTCGCTGGGCTACGAGCCGGAGTTCGCCGGCGCGGTCGAAGCGGCGGCTTCGACGGGCGGGCAGATCATGCCGCCGGTGATGGGGTCGGCGGCGTTCCTGATCGCCGAATCGGTGGGGATCCCCTATTCGCAGCTGATGCTGGTGGCGCTGATCCCGGCGCTGCTGTACTTTTCGGGCATCTGGATCATGGTGGACTTCGAGGCGCGCCGCAAGGGGCTGAAGGGGCTGCCGCGCGAAAAGCTGCCGCCCGCCAAGCCGCTGCTTCTGCAAAAGGGGCATTTGGTGCTGCCGCTGGCCGCCATCATCTACTTCATGCTGTCGGGTTTCACGATCACGCGCTCGGCGCTGTGGGGCATCATGATCGCCGCGTTGGTGCCGTTTTTGAAAAAGAGCACCTGGGTCTCGCCGAAGCAGATTCTCGAGGCGCTGCCGCTGGCGGCGCGCAACATCGTCTCCGTGGCGACAGCCTGTGCGACGGCGGGCATCATCGTCGGCATGGTGACGCTGACGGGGCTGGGGCAGCGGATCGGCGGCGGCATGTTCCAGGTCGTGGGCGGCAACGTTTTCCTTGGCCTGATGTGCGCGATGATCACGTCGCTGGTGCTGGGCATGGGGGTGTCGACCACGTCGAACTACATCATCACCTCGACGGTGGCCGCGCCGATCCTCATCCATCTGGGTATCCCGTTGCTGGCGGCGCACATGTTCTGCTTCTACTTCGGCATCATCGCCGACATCACGCCGCCGGTGGCGCTGGCGGCCTACGCCGGTTCCGCCATCGCCAAGGGCAATCCGTTCAGGACGGGCGTCAACGCCTCGAAGCTGGCGATCGCGGCCTTCCTCGTGCCCTACATGTTCGCGCTCGACCCGAAGCTGATCATGATCGACGGCACGTTCCTCGAAGCGCTGCCGATGATCGCCACGGCGCTTGTCGGCCTGTTCGGCATCGGCGGGGGGCTGATCGGCTACATCAACGCGCCGATCGAATCCTATTGGCGGCTGCTGATGATCGCGGGCGGCCTGGGACTGTTGATCCCCGGCACGATCAGCGACCTGATCGGCGCGGCGGTGATTCTGGCGGTTTATTTTTTCACCCGGCGCAAAAAAGCGGGCGAATAAAAATCAAGCCGACGACGTTCCACGTCACCGGCCTGTCTGGGAAGAAAACGAACGCGGTTCGCGCGGCGTTTGCGAAGAACGGAAAGGACCGAGCTGAAATGAGACTTTTCATGGTGCGCCACGGAGAGACAAAATGGAACCGCGAGGGGCGTTTTCAGGGGCAGATGGATATCCCGTTGAACGAGACGGGATTGGCGCAGGCGGACCGCGCTGCGGAACGTTTTCGCGGCTTTCCGCTGGAGGCGGTATTCGTCTCGCCGCTGTCGCGCGCCCGCGTCACCGGGGAGAAAATCTTTGCGGCGGCGAAATGCGGGCAGCTCGTGAGCGACCCGGGATTTATGGAGATCAATCACGGCGCGTGGGAGGGGCTGACGTTCGAAGAGGTGTCGGTCCGGTACGGGGCGCTGCTGGAGCGGTGGCGCACGAGCCCCGACGGCGTGAAGATGCCCGGCCCCGGCGGCGAATCGCTGGAAGACGTGCAGCATCGCGCCGTCGCCGCGCTAAAGCGCACGGCGCTGCACTGTCACGGCGACACGCTGCTGGCCACGCACGACGCCGTGCTCAAGACGCTGATCTGTTATTTTCTCGGCGTGCCGCTGTCTCATTACTGGCGGCTGAAGATCCCCAACTGCAGCGTCTCTTACGTCGAATTTTTGAACGGAACGCCCCAAGTGGGACTGCTGGGCGACGTCAGCCACCTTGGCAACGGTTTCGACAGTTTTGTCTCGAAGAGCCTGTAAGGGTGTTTGCGGCGGGAATAGGGCCGTATTCGAAAAGAGCGAAAAAGGCACGGCGATCCGAAGATCGCCGTGCCTTTTTCCGTGTCGTTTTTTTCGAGCTTTTGCGTTTTGGGCACGTCTTTTGTTTGAACGCGGTCAGCGGCGTTCGATGATTTCTTTCCAGTCGTTGGGACCGACGAGGACGGTGCTGGGGCGCTTGTAGGTGACGTTGGCGGGGCCGCCGCCCTGGATGTGGCGGACCTGCTTCTTTTCGGCGTAATCGACGACCGAACTGCGGTCGCCGCATTCGCTGTAACGCAGCGCCAACGACGCGGCGGCGCGCACGGCGCGTTCCCGCTCCGCCGCGTCGGCGGGGGGATTCTTGAGGATCACATGCGAGCCGGGGAACTCGTGCACGTGGAACCACAGGTCGTCGGGCGCTGCTTCCTGAAACGTGACATACCGGTTGCCGCGCTCGTTCATGCCCACCAGGATCAGGCTGTCGCCCAAAGCGAAGCGCAGATGGGGCGGCAACGGGTTTTTCGCTTTGCGGGCGCGGGCGTCCTTTTCTTTTTTGCGGCCGTCGTCGTATTGCTGGGCTATCTGTTCGCACAGTTCCGTCAGTTTTTCCGCGCTGGCGACGCGCTTCAAATTAGCTTCCAGCGCGGCGAGATCGTTCAATTCCGTTTGCAACGCGGCGACACGCTCTCTGACGACGGCCACGTCGGTGCGGAATTTCTGGTATCTCTTGAAATAGAGTTTTGCGTTGCCCTGAAGGTCGAGCGCGGGATTCAGCTTGACCTCGACGGTTTTTTCTCCGTCGGCGTCCCAGTATTTCAGCGTGACAAAGTCCTGATGTTCTCTGACCTTGCCGAGATTTTGCAGGAGCGCTTCGCCGGCGG
This sequence comes from Pyramidobacter sp. CG50-2, assembly GCF_003612005.1. Classification (NCBI taxonomy): domain Bacteria; kingdom Thermotogati; phylum Synergistota; class Synergistia; order Synergistales; family Dethiosulfovibrionaceae; genus Pyramidobacter; species Pyramidobacter sp. CG50-2. The sequence continues at coordinate 1,099 of NZ_RAWT01000059.1, read as the reverse complement.
CCCGATAGGCGTCGCAGTTTTCGGCTTTTTTGATCTGGCTGAGCAGATCACCGACGTGCTTGGCGCGCCGGCCGCGCTGGCGCTCGAGGATCTTCAGCGCTTTGGCGGCGAGGGTTTTCAGCGCGCGGCGCTCGATCTCGCCGGCGATGTAGGCGCGGCAGAAATCCAATCCAGCGCCGTCGTAAACTTCGGCGCCCGGCAGCGCCGCGCCGAGGGCGGTCAGATATTTGCCGAAGCGCTGAAAGATTTTCGGCTCGCCGAACAGCGCCGCGCGGACCATGTCTTTGCAGCCGTTTTGCCAAAGCCGCGTCAGTTCGTTCGCCAGCGGCCGGCCGATGCCGCGCGGCGCTTTCAGGAACGTCGTCAGTTCGGCGTCGCTCATACCGGGACGGGGCAGCTCTCCCGGAATGGGCGGCGGCGGCGCGTAGGGCGCGCCGGGGACGATGGAACGATAGCGGTTCACTTCCGGGTACACGTGTTTGGCCGCTTCGAGGATGACGCCGTTCTCGTCGGTGAAGAGCGCGTTGCTCATGCGGCCCGTGAGTTCCAGGACCAGCGTCAGTTCCCTGCTGACGCCGCCGCCGACGAAGCGCTGGAATTCTATCGTCAACACGCGGTCGCCGGGGACGCATTTCACGTCCGTCATCGATCCGCCGCCGAGATGCCGCTGCAGCCCCATCGCGAACGGCGTCTTCACGCTCTGGCTGCGCAGGTCGCGCAGCTCGTCGGAGCCGATCCGGCAGATGCCGAAAGTTTCCGGATTCCACGTGAAAAAAATCGAGCCGGCGTTTTTGAAGGTCAAAGCGCACCAGTCGCTTCCCGCTTCGATGCGCTGCAGCTGGCAACCGACGCAACGCCGAAGCTCCGGCGCCAGCGCGCTGATAAGTTCCGGTCCGTAGTTCATGATTCAGTTCTCCTTGAATAATAAAATCTCGCTGCCGCAGGTAGAGTATCTCAAAAATCCCCCCTGTCAATAGCCAATAAAAATGTCACCATAACTGCTCATTAAAAAAGTCACCCCCTCACACTCTCATCACAGCAAGACACCTCGAAAGAACTCCCCATCGTGCCGCCATAACAACGTCTACGCGAACGTACA
>NZ_RAWT01000058.1:0-16381 GCF_003612005.1 Pyramidobacter sp. CG50-2 | reverse complement strand
TGATCCTGCGGTTATCGTATTTTGCCGGGCGTCCACGTTGACCTGATTTCGGGTGTTCGGGCGGCAGCATTCTCTTGATTCGATTCCACTCGCTGGAGGTCAGTTCATATCTTCTCTCTTCCATGAGAAAAGTTTAAGCGATTGGATCGATTTAGGCAACTTTGACGTTTTTTAAACAAGCCCTAGTATGAGAAAGGAGGAATTTGCCTTGTCAGATTATCAGGTAACGCTTCTGGGTACCCCCAGTGTTTATCGAAACGAAGAGCTGGTTTGTTTCCCCTACCGGAAAGCAGAGGGGATCTTCTACTATCTCTGCGTAGAGAAAAACGCCAGCCGCGACGAATTGGTTTCTTTTTTCTGGGGATCCTGCGGCGAGGACTCCGGCCGGAAAAATCTGCGTCAGGCTCTGTTCCAGATCCGCCGCTGTCTGGGGGGGAATGTTATTATTCTTCAAGGACGGAATGGGCTGAAGCTGAACCAACGGTGCGGCGTCCGGACGGACTGGGACGCGCCGGATCCGGAATTTGCTCTGTGTCAGGAGCGATTTCTGGACTTCTTCTATCTGAAAGGCTGTCCGGAATTTGAGGCTTGGGTAGAACGCAAACGGGATCTGCAAATTTCCCGTAGTCTGTCCTACATCGGAAATCAACTGAAGAACCCCGCCGTTTGCGAGGACGTTGCCCGGCTGCAGGAGCTGATCGGTATCTGGCAGTTCTGGAAGCCATGGGACGAGGAAATGGTTCTCACCGGCATGAAGCGTTTTGCTCAGGCAGAAAAATACGATCTGGGACTTCAGCTGTATCAGGAGTTTGTCAAGTGTCTTCGGGATGATCTGTCTGAATCCCCCTCCCACGCGGTGGAACTGCTGTACCGGACGCTGCTCCACCGGAAGAAAGTTTCCTTTCTCCGCAGACCTCGCGCCCATGATAATTTTTTTGGCCGTTTGGCAGAACTGCAGTATATCGATGAACGGATCTTCTGGTTTTTGAACGAGGAATCCACCGTCTCCGTGGTTATTGAGGGGGAAGTCGGCGTAGGCAAAACTGCGCTGATGCGGCAGATTTTAGAGATGAACCACGGTTTCGACGTACTGCAACTGTCCTCCCATTGTTATAGCGTGGAGGAGGAAATTTCCCTGAGCGCTTGGAGGAACCTGTTTGTTCAGTTGGAAAGTCTGTGTATCGCCGGGACGCTCCAATTATCCGCGCGCAGTCTTCAGTTGTTGCCGCTTCTGCTCTCCGGACGAATCAGCGAAGAAGACGACAACAGCGCCTGGACTTCCGCTGCACTGATCAACGGCGTATTGGGACTGTTCAAAGAACTGGTAAGTCAGCGAAAGGTCATTCTGTATTTTGACAGTCTCCAATGGATGGATTCTGTCAGTCAACAGCTTCTGCAGCGAATTATGATTGAATTCGGCAACGATCAAGTACTTCTTATTGCCACCTGTCGCACTGACGAGCAGAAGAACATTCTCGGGCTGTTGCTGGCGCTGCGGGAGCGGAATATCATTACCTCTCTGCCTCTTTCCCCTTTTACGGAGGAAGAAACCGCTGCTGTCATCTGTGAAGCTCTACAGAACCCCGGCACATCCAATACCCCTGATACTCACGAACTGTTTCTTCGCTCAGAAGGAAATCCTCTGGTGCTGATGGAGACTCTGAGCGTCATCCGCCAGGAAGGGTGGAAAAAAGGATTGCCCCTGCCCCGGCTTGACATGCTGATCCAACTGCGGCTGAACCGTCTTGATGCCCAGCAGCGCCGGGTTCTGGATGCTCTGTCCATCCACTTTGAGCATGCAAATCTGGAAGACCTGGAACTTCTGACCGGCATTTCCTCTAAAGAGCAGATCGAATTGTTGGACCAGTTGCTGGCCGCCGGGTTCATCGTGGAGCAACCCTGGGGCAGCGGTATTGTTTATAAATTCAAGCACCAGTTTTACAAGGACTATGTTTACCAGAATCTCTCCATGGGAAAACGTCGGCTATGGCACGCTACTGTCGCAGAATTCTATGACAAGCAGAAAACCGGCGACCGTTGGTGGATCTTGCTTCCTTATGCCATTCGGCATTATGAATACGGCGGGAATCCGAAGCGGGCAGAGGCTCTGCAAAAACTCCAGAATGAGCGGAAATCATAAATCCTCTGAATCCATCTGTGAATAATTATTGTCTCTGAACAAACCGTCCACAGGCTTTTTCATTATAAGAGCCTGTGGACTTTTTATTACATTGTCAGAAAACAAACGTAGAAATTAACGTAATTTTAACGCTTCAACGCTACACTGAAAATGCGTTTGGCACCAAACAATATCCTTAAATTCTTGAAAAGGAGGAGGAACTAAAATGACCCCTGAAGAAAAACGAATGCTGGAAATCATTGATGAGAACAGGGACAAAATTCACAAGATTGCCAAAAAGATCTGGGAATTCAAGGAAGTCGGCTGGGAAGAATTCCAGTCATCCACCCTGTTGATGAACGCGCTGGAAAAAGAGGGCTTTGAAGTTCAACGGGGCCTCACTGGAAAGCATCCAAAATTCAATCAGGACGTGGACATGCCTACCGCCTTCAAGGCCGTGTTCAAGGGGAAGGAAGAAGGCCCCGCCATCGGTCTGATGCTGGAGTACGACGCTCTGCCCAACGGGCACGCCTGCGGTCATAATCTGATCGCCGCCGCCGGCTTCTCCGCCGCATTGGGCCTGAAAGAGGCATTCGCCCCCGTCGGATCTGTCATCGTCTACGGCACCCCCGCCGAGGAATTGGAGGGTTCCAAGCATTACATTCTGGAAGGCGGCTACATGGACGAGGTGGATCTAATGCTGGCCAACCACTATGGCGCCGACTGGTGCTCGGAAGTGACCGGCAAGGCCATCGTCTGGCCAACCCATGATAACTGGCTTACCTTCAAAGGCCGTACTGCCCATGCCTCCTCCGCTCCCCAAAAGGGCCGCAGTGCTTTGGATGCAGTGATTCTGACCACTGTGGGCTTGGAATTCCTGCGGGAACACATGTTGGAAACCAATCGCATCCACTATATCATCTCCAAGGGCGGCACGGCAGCCAACTCTGTTCCCGATCTGGCCACGCTGAATGTGGAACTGCGGAGCAACGACTCCGCCGAATTGAACTCCCTGATGCGACGGGTAGACAACATTATCAAGGGTGCCGAACTGATGACGGATACCACTGCCGTTTACAAGTGGGACGCCCCGTGGTACTGCGCCACTCCCGTTCCTTCTCTATACCATTACGCGGCGGAGTACGCTGCCGATTTGGGAATTGATTCCTCGCGCTTTACGTTCGGTAATCTGCCCAAGGCTTCCTCTGACTTGGGGTGTGTGGCCTATAAGATCCCTACGGTGGAAATTACCTTCCCCATTGTGCATGACGGTGAGCCTGTCCCCGTGGGACATGCGGACGAGACGGCTCTTCTGACCTGCAATGAGTATCCTATTGATCAGTGCATGCTGGCCGGTAAACTGATGGCCCTGACGGGCCTGCGGGTGGCTGGCGACCCAAAGAAGCTGGCGCATCTGAAAGCCGAGTTCGCCCAAAACTACCGCGAGTGATCTCCTTTGAGTCAAGCGGTAATCCAGAGTTCTCCGTCTAAAGTAAATGCCAAAATGTCAAATTACGAAAGGAGAGAGTAACATATGTCAGATAATATGAAAAATCTATCGTCCACAAAAGAACTGAAGCGTGTCCTTGGCTTCTGGGACCTGATGGCAGTCGGCATCGGTTCCATCATTGGTTCAGGTATCATGTCTCTGACCGGCTGGGGCATTGATGACACCGGCCGAAGCATCTGCATCGCTTTCGTCGTTGGCGGTCTCATCGCCATTTTGGCCCGCTCCCCTCAGATCTTTTTGAACTCGGTGGCTCGTTACAGAGGCGGCGACTATTCTATGGTCGGCACCTTCCTGGGGCCCCGCTGGACCGGTACCTACTCTATGATTGCCCTGCTGACCAGTGTTACACTGTCCATGTACGCCCTTTCCTTCGCAGACTACGCCATGCCCTTCCTGCCTGCCCTCACCCGAAAAACTATTGCATTGGGCATACTGACACTGCTTTTTATCACCAACACTTTCGGCATCAATGCATTTGCTAAAGTCCAGAATCTGGCCGTGATATTTCTGGTCATTTCCCTGACCATCTTCACGGCTGTCGGGCTCACTAAGCTGGACGGCAACTACTTCGACCCCGCCAGCTTTATGACCCGCGGATTTATGGGGCTGTGGCAGGCTTCTGTCCTCATGAGCTACACCTGTGACGGCGCCCAGTTTGTCACTCAGATGAGCGGCGAAGCCAGGAATCCCACTCGCGACATTCCCCGGGTCATGCTGTTCTCCACTCTGGGTGTTTCCGTGTTCTACGGTTTGATTGGCATTGTGGCCGCCGGAGTGCTGCCTATCAATCAGGTTGCCGGTCAACCTCTGAGCGTCGTGGCTTCTGCGATTCTGTCCAAGCCCCTATACTACTTGTTCTGCATCGGCGGCGGTTGGATGGCCCTGCTGACCACCCTGAACAGTTCCATCGCTACCTGTACCAAGCCCCTGATGCAGGCCTGCAACGACGGCTGGTATCCCCGCTCTCTGGCCCGTTTGCATCCCAAGTACCGAACTCCCTTGATTTTGCTGGCTTTCTATTATGTGGTTGGCTTTGTGCCCATCGCTTTCAATATTAATATCGGCATCATCAGCAATATCACTATTACCGTAGGCGCCATCACCAAATCCATGATCGTGCTGTGCCTATGGAGAATGCCCAAGGTGCTGCCGGAAGTCTGGAAAAAGTCCGACTTCCATATCAGCGACGGTGCATTGAAAACGCTATGCATCGTAGATCTTCTGGTCATTGTTGTCTCCGGCGTCACTTCGTCCTTTAAGCTGCCCTTGTCTCTGTTGTTAGGCAACCTGGGCGTGGTCGCCTTCGCCTTTCTCTTCGGCAGTCTCCGCTACAAGAGCGGCAAGGTCAAAGTGGAGAACAGCTATGAGTTATCCTGACGCATTCTGATTCCGCGCTGCATTTCATACTCCGCAGGCTGCCAGTTGCATTCCGTTCGCAAATTTCATGCGGTTTAGGTACGTGATTTAAGCGTTCCGAAGAAGTTTCCCATCGATGAATTATCGTAGGAACTGTTTCTATTGGGCATTGACGGCTGAAAGTGGCATTCTTGATCCAAGTTCTAATATTGTACCGCGACTCCTGGTCACTGTGGAGTGCGAGTCTATCAGTGACCTTTTCGTTTTTTAAGCTTCGCAGATCGTATCGGTCACAGGAGAAGCCGTCATGTTCGTGCTGATTCTGTACCCCCTACTATCTTGCCGCAGAGGTCAATGACGGTGCATATATTCATCCCCTTTTACCAGATATTCTGCATTTGAATATTTTCTTGTTAATACGAAAGACCTTCTGCCGTAGATTTCATTCTACTGCAGGAGGTCTTTTTGTTCTTAGATATACAATCCAAGTGCAACGGGAAATAAAAGAAACATTGAACCTCGAGTGAGGACGAAGTGTTCACAAGGACAGTGCTGCCGATGGGTTGCTTTTCCGTAAAGCGAGATGCGGCTCGGATCAGAACATCAGGTGCATGAACGCCGCCGTGATGGGGATAGCGATGAAGGTGCGCTCGAAGAAGCAGATCACGAGGTCGCTCAACTTGAGAGGCAGTTTGGAAGCCAGCATGACGACGATGGTCTCCGAGAAGAAGATGATCTGGCAGATGGAGACCGTGGTGACCATATAACGCGCCTTGATGGAGAGCTCGCTCACCTTGTCGGCGATGAGCATGACGGGCAGAAACATCTCGGCGATGCCCACGGGCAGCGAAGGCGCGATGGCTTCGGCGTCGGGGACGGCGCACAGCTTGAGAACGGGAACGAAGATCTTGCCGATCCACTGGAACACCGGCGTGTAGGTGGCGACGATCAGCCCGAGGATGCCCACGCCGGCCAGAAGCGTCAGGACCTTGGGATATACTGTCATGGCGTCGAGGACGCTGTCCCTGATTTCCGGCAAAAGTTTTCCGGCCGTATAGGCTTTTTTCTCGGCGCGTTCGAAGCCTTTGACGAGCAGGTTGCCCGTGCCGCGCTGGGCCAGGATCTCCTCCTCGGTCTGGGCGCGCCCGTCGGCGTAAACGCCGCGTTTGTTCCGCAGCGGCGGCAGGCGGCAGATGACGGCGCTGATCATCAGCGTGATGACCAGCGAGCAGAAATAGACGCGCAGAAAGTAGTCGCCCAGCCCGGCGGTCTTGATGACCATGTAGGCGAACCCCACGCTCACGGCGGAAAATCCGGTGGCGATCAGGTCGGCCTCTTTCTCTGTGTACAAGCCCTTGCGGTACTGCCGGTTGGTGATGAGCACGCCCACCGACGAAGAACTGACGAAGGAGGCGATGCAGTTCACCGCGGCGTATCCGGGCACTTTGAACACGGGGCGCATCAGCGGTTCCATGAGCGTCCCCACCATGTCCACCAGACCGTAGTTCAACAGGAAGGGAAGGAACACGCAGCTCACCGGAATGATCCACGCCACGCCGACGACGATGGCGGGCACGGCGGTGCCGCCGGTGGCGGAGCTGACGATGAACTTGGGCCCCGCGAAGCCGGGGATCGTCGCGTCCATCGTGTAGATCAGCGTAAAGACGCCGCTCATCAGATAAAACACGGGATAGACGAAGGATTCGCCGCCGTAATACCTGCGCAGCCGCGAGCCTTCGGGCGCGAAGAATTTGCCGTAAACGCTGAGGATACCGTTGAGCGCGATAACGATCGTGATGCCCCAGAGCCCCGCGTTGCCCAGCGCGCTGATGAAGTAGTTGTAGATGTGGCCGAAAGGCACGTCGCTTTTGCCGTTGACGGTAACGTTGACGAAAAACACGAAGATGGCGACCGCCGAAAAAAGAACGGCTTTCAGCGCGCCGGCCGCTTTGCTCCGAAAGGAAAGCTCCAGCCGGTCCACCAGCAGGATGTCGTTGAGGTTCAGCGACGCGCGTTCCTCCGCGGAGAGGGTGTCGTAGAGGATCTTGTCAGAGTTCATGGAATCCTCCCTCCCGACTTATTTGCCTTCTTTCCGATTCTTCTGAAGAGCGAGGATGGAGAGGAATTCGAAGACGATGTTGGCCGCCAGGTAGGCCGTGATCTCGCCGTGATCGTAAGCGGGAAGCACTTCGACGATGTCGAAGCCCGCAAAGTTGACCGTCGTCAGCGCCCGCATCAGCGTCAGGGCTTCCAGCGACGTGAACCCGCCCACTTCCGGCGTGCCGGTGCCCGGCGCGTAAGCGGGATCGACGAAGTCGATGTCGAAAGTGAGGAACGTGGGCTTATCGCCGACGCGCTCCTTGACGGCAGCAATCAGCGCGTCCAGCCCCATCTCGCGGATCTTGTGGGCGGGGATCAGCTTCATGCCGAGATCGGCGGCCATCTTATGCTCGTTGGGATCGTAAAGCGAGCCGCGCATGCCGACCTGGATGCAGCGCGAAGGCTCGATCAGCCCCTCTTCGAGAGCGCGGCGGAACGGCGTGCCGTGATTGTACTTCTCGCCGAAAACTTCGTCGCAAAGGTCCGAATGCGAGTCGAAATGGATCAGTCCCACGGGGCCGTATTTCTTGGCGACGGCGCGAAGTTCGGCCAGCGTGATGGAGTGATCGCCTCCGAGCACGATCGGCAGGGCGCCGTCGTTCAGGATCCCGGCGACTCCCGCCTCGATCGCAGCGTAAGAAGGATGGATATAGCCGGGCACGATGGGGAAATCCCCCAGATCGCCGCCGGTCAGGGAATCCATGATGTTCACCTGCTGTATCACGTTGTTGGGCTTCATCATGCAGGAGATGTTGCGGATCGCCGAAGGCCCGAAACGGGAGCCCGAGCGGAAGGAACTGGCGGTGTCGAAAGGCGCGCCGGCGATGGCGAAGTCAAGTCCCTTGGCGTTCTGGACGCGGGCCATGCGCATAAAAGTTCCCATGTTGCAGAAACGAGGCGAAGAGAGCGCGCTTGCAGGCTGATTGGACATAAAATATTCCCCCTATAATTTTTGGATGAATTTCACTGACACTCAGAGTACCGGTCTCTCTGTGTCTTCACGATATCACGGGTCTTTGTTTTTGTACTTATACTGAAAAAATAATGACCTATATCGCTCACCAGTCTTAAAATTATTTATAAAAAAGTCATTTATAGATTTACGTCATATTATCGAAAAAAGATGCGCCTCAATAGACAAAGTGCCGGACAATCTATCCTGAAAACGTTATAATCTATCAGCCAATTCATATGTCCCTTTCTTCTTATTAAAATGATAAACTGTTTTTATGAGAGAAATCGTGTTCACCGGCGGCGCGTTGCGGCTCAAACGCAAAAGGAGGCGACAGAATGAACCTGAAGCAACTGGAATACGTGATCGAAATCAGCAAGTGCGGTTCCATCAACAAGGCCGCCCAAAACCTTTACGTGGCGCAGCCGTCGCTAAGCACCGCTATCAAGCAGCTGGAACAGGAGCTGAAATTCAACGTCTTTCGGCGCAAGAACTCCGGCATAGAGCTCACCTCCGAAGGCAAAATGCTGCTGCTGTCGGCCAAGCTTATCATCTCTGAGGCAGAGCGCATCCGACGCATTCCCCTTCTTTTCGACAGCCAGAAGAACCTCTCCATCTGCGGCACGTGGTCGTCGCTGCTCATGTGCAGCTTCATGCAGTTCCGCAACGAATTCCCCGAAGCCTCTCTACAGGACAACATCAAAGAGACCAGCATCCGCCAGGCCATTCGCGACGTGATGGACCAGACCTACCGCCTTTCCATCGTTTCCTGCCTCGACAGCCGCCGCAGCCTCTATCACTTGGAAATGCAGAAGTATCATATCAAGATGACGCCTCTGGCCGTCAATGTGCCTCCCGTAGCCGTCGTTTCCATGAACCATTACCTGAGCCGTTTCCGCGCCGTCACCACCGCTCAGCTCAAAACCTGTCCTATCGTCGCTTACGACACCTTCAACAGCGATGACTGGCTTGGCGCTTTCGGACTCGACAGCAGCTGCGAGATACTCAATATCTTCGACCGCGGCGCCCTGCAGGACGCCATCCGCCATAACTACGTCGCCATCCTGCCCATGGATCCCGATCTGGAACAGAGCATCCCCAACATCGTCATGCGCCGCATCTCCGACGGCCCCATGTCCAGCATTTACATGCTGCACCAGATCTCCTATCCGTTGAACCCGCGCGAGAAAAAATTCATCGCCCGCTTTCAGGCCCGCTTGGACTCCATCTACGGCAGCCGGGCGCGATAGGAACCTTCTCGACGGAGAAAAGCGCCGCCCCTCTTGGTTTCGTGCGAAATCGAGAGGGGCGGATCGTTTACTCTTACCAATAAGCGTTTGAATTGCCTGCGGTAACTTCGTCCGCGCAGATTGTTCCGCATAGGATGAGCTATGTGAAAAGACGCGGCGTTGAGGAGTGTTTTTCGGCCGTAAGGGATACGGGGCCCGGAGTGCGGAAAAAAGGTTGACATGAGTGTATAGTGGCTATATACTTTCGCCATGATGGACATGAAATTTAAAAACAAGTCAAGACTCAGTTATGTTTTTCTGCGGATTGTGAGCAAAACCATGGATATCGACAAGAAAGCCCGATATTTCGGGACCGACCAGCCTCTCTACGAAGCCGAGATCCACATGCTGAAGGCGGTCAAGGAAAACGAGGGGATCCATGTCACGGGGCTGGCCGATATGCTGGGCGTCACCAAGGGCGCTGTTTCTCAGACTCTGATGAAGTTGCAACGCAAGGGGATGATCGTCAAGGAAACGGATCCCGCCAATCTGTCGCGGCTGACTCTCAAATTGACGCCGAAAGGAAAGACGGCTTACCTGAGCCACGAAGAGCTCCATCGGAAATATGAGAAAGTGTTCAGCGATATCCTTGCGGATTATCCGGAGGCGAACAAAGCTTTTTTGCGGAGCTTTTTCAGTATGCTCGAGGAAAAGCTTGACAAGTTTATGGAATGAAGAAGCGGAAGTTTTCAAATTCCGAAAAACTTTCCGGGGAGCGGGGAGGGATTGTTTTTTGGAAAAGAGTATAGCTACTATACTCTTTCATGCCATTTTACAGAGACTTTCTCGGCAGGCAAAACTTTGTCCCGTCTCACGATCGAAGGCGCCCGCGAAACGCCGAAAGGCTCTGAAGGAAGGAGTAAGTTCAGATGAACTGTACAAGGAGATCATATCTGTGCGCGGCGCGGTCCTTTTGTCTGCGGGGGCAGAGGATGACGCGGCTTTCCCTTTTCGCCGTCCTGCTCGTCCATATTGTTTCGGCGAGCCTGCCTGCGGCGAAAGCGGCTTCGTCTCCCAACCGCCCCGTCCCCGTGGAGCTCTTCGTGGCGAAGGAAAAGGATATGGCGCTGACCCGAGAGTATATCGGGCACGTGGAAGCCGTTCAGGCTGTCGAACTTCGTCCGCAGGTGTCGGCCATCATTGAGAAGGTCGAATTCCCGGAGGGCGCCGAAGTGAAAGAGGGACAGCTGCTCTTCACTCTGGATCGGCGTTCTTTCTCCGCGGCGGCGGAACTGCGCAGGGCGGAACTCGCTCAGGCCCAGGCCGACAAGGACAGAGCGCGACGCCTCCTCAAACGCATGGAGGCCGCCGATAAACGCTCGGTCACGGCGTCGGCCCTTGACGACGCTCGTTGCGCCGTGCTCGACGCCCAGGCAAAAGTACGGAGGGCGACGGCGGCTCTGAGGATGGCCGAGATCGACCTGGAACGAACGAAAATCTGTTCGCCGATCGACGGCCGCATCGGGGCGGCGCTGGTTACCCGCGGCAATTACGTGACTTCGGCGACCCCGCTCGCACGGGTGGTGCAGACCGATCCCATACGCGTTTCATTCGCTCTGTCCGATCGCGAGTATCTCGCCGGCCGGGCGTTTTTCGCCGGCGGCGCGAAGGGCGCCGGTACATTCTCAGTTCGCGCCGTCCTGCCTGGCGGAGTGGAACTTCCCGGCCAGGGACGTCCGGATTTTATCGATAACCGCATGAATCCCGGAACAGGGGCTATCCTCGCGCGCTGCCGCTTTGACAATCCGGACGGATTATTGGTGCCGGGAGAACTGGTGACGCTCCGGGTGCTCCGTTCTGCGGGGCCGGTCCTGATTGTGCCGCAGGAAACGGTCATTTCCGATCGGCAGGGCGATTTCATCTGGTTCGTCGACGACGGCGGGATCGTCTCTCGCCGTTCCGTCGTCGTCGGTCAGACTGTGGACGGGCTTGCCGAGATCGTCGAAGGCCTGGCCCCCGGCGACCGCATCGTGCGCCGAGGGATGCAGCGCGTGCGGCACGGCAGCGCCGTAACGGCAATAGCGCCGCCTGAGGAACGGTGACGGCGTCATGATCTCGAAGTTCTTCATCGATCGTCCGCGTTTCGCTGTCGTTCTTTCTCTTCTCATGTCCGTCGTCGGAGCGCTGGCGCTCTTTCTGCTTCCCGTCGCCCAGTACCCCGAGATCGCGCCGCCGACGATACGCGTCTCGACCGTTTATCCCAGCGCGTCGGCTCGGGTCGTGTCCGACACGGTAGGAGCGCCGCTGGAAAAAGCCGTCAACGGCGTCGAAGGTATGATGTATCTGTCGTCGTCGGCTTCGGATTCCGGGGCGTACGTCATGAGCGTGACTTTCGAGCTCGGCACCGATCCGGATATGGCGCTGGTCCGGGTGCAGAATCGAATGCAGCTCGCCTTGCCTCAGTTGCCCGTCGAAGTGGTCGCCCGCGGACTCTCGGCGTTGCCGGTATTCATGTCGCCCATCGCTCAGCTGAGTTTAGTCTCTCCCGGGGGGACTCACGACCTGCTGGCGCTGAACGATTACATGAAAAACAACGTCAAAGACGCCATCGATCGCGTCGACGGCGTAGGAGACTCGTTCCTCATCGGCTCGGGGCGAAGTCTCAGAGTCTGGCTGAATCCGGAACGCATCGCCAACCTGGGACTTTCCGTCGACGACGTGGTAGCGGCGATACGGAGCCAGAACCGGCAGGCGGCTATCGGAGCCGTGGGGATGGCTCCGGGCAACGAAGGGACTCCGATAGCTTATTCCCTCGAAACGAAAGGACGTCTGAACGACGCGGAGGATTTTAGAAACGTGATCGTGCGTACGGATTCCGACGGCAGTCGCGTCACTCTCGGTCAGATCGCCCGCATCGAGATTGGAGCCGAGAGTTACGGCTTCGAAGGGTTTGTCAACGGGGCTCCCTCGTCCAGCTTGAAGATCAGCCAGTCGCCGGGTTCCAACGCCTTGGAGGTCATGGCGGCGATCAGGACTCAGATAGCCCGTCTGGAACGGGATTTCCCGAATGACATGGAAATGGCGATCGTCTACGATGCGACGGCTTTCGTCAGAGCGTCTTTCGTGGAGATTCTCGCGACGCTGGGGCTCACCTGTCTGCTGGTTGTCGTCGTATGTTACCTGTTCCTGCAGAGCTGGAGAACGACTCTGGTGCCCGTGGCGGCCATCCCCGTATCCTTGCTGTTCGCGCTCGCCGGGCTGTCCGCCCTCGGGTACAGTCTCAATATCCTGACGCTGTTCGGGTTCATCCTGGTGATCGGCACGGTGGTGGACGACGCCATTCTCGTGGTGGAGCGGGTGCAGTTCGTCATGGAACGGGACGGCGCCGATGCCCGCTCGGCAACGGTCCGCGCCATGAAGGATATCACGACGCCTATGGTCGCCACAACGATGGTGTTCCTGGCTATCTTCGTCCCCGTGGCTTTCATGAAGGGGATGACCGGCATCATCTACCGGCAGTTCGCGGTCACCATCGCCCTCGCCGTTTTGTCTTCGCTGGTCGTCGCGCTGACGCTCAGCCCCGTGATGTGCGCATCCCTGCTTTCCGCCGCCGCACCGGCGGCGAAAGGCCCGCTCGCATGGTTCAACCGCCTGCTGGAACGAACCCGTTCAAGTTATGTGAGGGGATCGGTATGGATCGCCCGCCGTTCCGCCGTAACGCTGCTGCTGTTCCTTCTGATCGGCTGCGCGGGATGGTTCATGCGGAGGAAGATCCCCACGTCGTTTCTGCCCGACGAGGATCAGGGCTGCGCTTTTCTCGTCGCTCAGCTGCCCGAAGGGGCTACCAGGAGCCGGACGGTCCCTTTGATCGAAAGGCTGTGCCGTAGGGTGGAAGACGTGCCGGGGATCGAGTGGGTCCTGGGTTTCCCGGGCAACAATTTCATCGGCGGATTCGGAGCGGACGAGAGCGTGGGCTCTGTCTGGGTGACTCTCGCGGACTGGTCGGAACGCTACGCGCGCGAGAGGCAGGATCTGAACTCCGTCATGGCGAAACTGCGCGGCATCGCCGCTTCGGTTGCGGAAGCGCGGGTGATGGTGTTCACGTTGCCGCCCATCCTCGGCGTCAGTCTGAGCGGAGGACTTGACTTCCGTCTCCAGTCGCGCCGGGGATTCGATCCCGCCGAACTGTATCAGGTGCTCCTGGATTTTCAGGGACGTCTCGCCCGGTGTCCGGAAGTGCTGTTCAGTTACAGTCCTTACACCGCCAGCGTGCCTCATATGCGTCTCAACGTCGACCGCGCCAAAGCGGAAGACCTGAACGTACCGATCTCGTCGGTTTTTTCGACGCTCCAGTGCTATTTCGGCACTTACTACGTGAACGACGTCAACCTTGGGAACCAGACCAACAAGGTCCTTCTGGGAGCGGACGCGCCGTTTCGGCAGAACGTCGACGGGATGGCGCGGATCCATGTCCGCGGCAGGACCGGACGGCAGGTGCCCCTGAGCGCTTTGGCGGCGACGGAAAAAAGCTTGGGGCCGAGCGAAGTGGATCGCTACAACCTCTATCCCGCAGCCGCCGTTACCGTAAGACTCAAACCCGGCGTCAGCACCGGGCGAGGGATGGCTCTCCTTGAAGAACTGGCAAAAGAACTGCCCGAAGGCTATGGCTACGAATGGTCCGGCATGAGCTTTCAGGAAAAGCGCACCGGCGAATCCGGCGAACTGAGCCGCGTGCTGTTGCTGGCGCTGCTCTTCAGCTATCTTTTCCTGGTGGCTCAATACGAGAGTTGGACGCTGCCCCTGTCGGTGCTCCTGTCGCTGGTAACGGCTTTCGGCGGCGCTCTGGCTGGCGTGTGGATCATGAAGCTGTCGCTGAGCGTCTATGCCCAGCTGGGGATCCTTCTGCTCGTGGGACTGGCCTCGAAGAACGCCATCCTCATCGTCGAATTCGCCAAAGCGCTGCGGGAACGAAACGGACTGTCGATCCTCGACGCGGCCTCGCAGGCCGCCCATGAACGATATCGCGCCGTGCTGATGACGGGTCTGACCTGTGTCTTCGGCATCCTGCCCATGCTTTTTGCCGCAGGCGCGTCGTCGGCCAGCCGAAGGGCCGTCGGCAGCGTCATGGTGTTCGGGATGGCGATCGCTACGGTATTGGGCGTTTTCCTGATCCCCGGACTGTTTGTCCTGTTCGAAAGACGTGCAAAAAGCGGCGGCGCTCCCGCCGTCACGCCGAAGAAGACGAGGTGAGATCAACGCGATGAACGGGAAAAAATTTGCGCTTGCCGCGCTGGCGACAGCGGCGCTGACGGCACTGGTTTGTCCGCAGGGACGCGCCGCGCGGAGGACGGAAAAGGCAAATGAAGGCGACTGGCTGCGTCTGGCGGAACGATATCCTTTGACGGCTTCTTCGGCAAACGGAGAACGGCTCTCCGCATCGGTTCTGGCCAGATGGTGGGACGCGCTGGACGATGAGCTTCTGCCGGAACTGATCGTTCGCGCCCTGAAACATAATAAAGATATGGACGCCGCGCTGGCGCGGGTATACGAAGCGCGGGCAGCGCTGGGTATTGCCGAGGCCAGTCTCTCGCCGACCGTCAGCCTGGGCGGGAAAACCCACAGAAGCCGGATTTCCGACAACACGGGAGGAACGGGAGAACGCAGCGGACACCGTTTGGGGTTCGACGCTTCATGGGAGATCGATCTATTCGGCCGGCTGCGCCGGGGCGCTTCGGCGCGACGCGCCGACCTGGAAGCCGAGGTCGCCGGACTGCAGAACGTCTGGGTCTCGATCGCCGCCGAGGTGGCGCTGAACTATGCCGATTACCGTTCGCTCCAAGCCAGGATCGACATAATGGAACGGAATGTCCTGCGTCAGGAGGACATGCTTCGTCTCGTCGCCTCGCGCCGCGCAGCCGGCCTGAGCGACGGACTGGCGGAACAGCAGGCGCGGTACGGCCTGGAGTCGACCCGCGCCGGTATTCCGCCGCTGAGGTCTGCTCTGGAAGCGAAGAGCAACGCCCTCTCCATTTTGATCGGAGAGATCCCCGGTTCTCTGAACGACGCGCTGGCTTCCCCTGCTCCGGTCCCCCGACCGAAGGCCGCTCTTGTGACGGGGATCCCCGCCGAGACGCTGCGCCAACGCCCGGATATCCGCATGGCCGAACGTCGTCTGGCTGCGCAGGCGGCGCGGAAAAAAAAGGCCGCTGCCGAGCTTGCCCCTCAACTGCGCCTGTCGGGTTCCGTCGGTTTCGAATCACTGAATTCAGGAAACCTTTTCTCGCCCGGATCGCAGGGATTTTCGATCGGCCCCCTGATCTTCAGTTGGCCGCTCTTCAACGCGGGAGCCCTGCGCCGCAACGTTCGGGCCCAGGGTGCGCGTGAAAAGGCGCTGCTGGCCGCCTATGAAAAGACCGTGCTGAAGGCTGCCGCCGAAGTGCGCGACGCCCTTGCGGCCTACGGGCAGGAAAATTTGCGCCGGCAGTCCCTGGAAGCCGGGCGTTCAGCAGCCCGGCGCGCGCTTGAACTTGCCGAAGATCGCTATCTTCACGGACTGTCCGATTTCAGCGACGTGCTGGGAGCCCAGGGAGCGCTCCTGTCTCTGGAGGACGGACTGGCGGCAAACGCCGGCAACATGACCGGCGCTCTGATCAGACTTTACAAGGCCCTCGGAGGAGGCTGGGCGCCTTTGTCCCCGGAGGGAAGACTTCAGCCGATCTCCGACGCCGTTAAGCACGGACGGTAGCCTTTTCGCACTTGCAAAGCGCAAACTTCATTTCGCGCGTTTCCCATGCGATATTTTGGGACCGCGGCAGGTATCTGACTGTAACCCCAGTCCATGCCGAAAACGTGCTCCCTTGCCGACGAAAGCCGTCAAACGACGTTCCGCCCGTTCCGGTTTCGCGCGAAACCGGAACGGGCGGAACGATTATTTATTTTAGTGCATGTAAATTAATACTACTTCTTTATAGTATAGCCAAACTTCCCGTACCTCAGTTATAATGCACCCGAGGTGATGGAGAATGCCCGTAAAATACGAGATCACATCGGAACAGCAGGCGGAAATCGAAGCAGCGCGGAAAAAGAATCGCAACAAGAAGATCGAAGCCAAACTG
>NZ_RAWT01000057.1:0-16916 GCF_003612005.1 Pyramidobacter sp. CG50-2 | reverse complement strand
TGCGGCACACTTCATATCGAAAGACGACAGCGCTGGAAGGCCGCCCCTTCCAGCGCTGTTTGGTATGCGGCGACGGCCGCGCCCCGATCGGCCTTTCGATTTTTTGCCCGCGCCGCGTTTGGACGACGGACGCCTCCTCCCCGAGGCCGGCCGCGGCGGATAACGCCTGACCGAGCTTTGTCATCCTCGAAAAGTAGCCGATTGGGTGACAGACTTTGGGGGGAAAAATATTAAAATTTCCGTAGTGAACCGTGAGATCACGGTCGGCGCATGGGCTTGCGTCACGGATATTTTATCGTTTTTATTTTGCGAGGAGGAATTTCGAAAATGAAAAGAAACACGTCATGCTGGGCGGCGCTGCTGGGCGTCATGATCGCGGCGAACGCGGCGTTAGCGGTGGACGGGAACTTTGTGAACCTGAACGCGACCGGCGCCACGACGCTGGGCGGCACATTGGACGTGACCGGCGGTGCCATACTGCGCAGTACGCTGGACGTGACCGGCGGCGCCACGCTGCGCAGTACGCTGGACGTGACTGGCGGCGCCACGCTGCGCAGTACGCTGGACGTGACCGGCGGCGCTACATTGCGCAATACGTTGGACGTGACCGGAGATACGACGCTGAAAAACACGTCGGTGAAGGGTACGGCAACGTTCGAAGAGAATGTGGAGATGAAAAAGGACCTCTCCGTCGTGGGAACGTCCAACCTGAACGGCACGAACGTGGCCGGCCCTCTGACGGTGACCGGCGACACGACGCTGGGCAACGCCAGCATGACCGGCAATGTTACAGTCGGCGGCACGTTGGGAGTGACGGGCGCCACGACGCTGGGCGGTACGCTGGGCGTGACCGGCGATACGACGCTGGGCAACGCCACCATGACCGGCAATGCGACAGTGGGCGGCACGTTGGGAGTGACGGGCGCCACGACGCTGGGCGGTACGCTGGGCGTGACCGGCAAGGCAACCTTCGCGGAAGCGGAGATCAACGGCCTGCTGACGGTGAAGGGCGCGGCGACGTTCGAGGAGAACGCGGCGATGAAAAAGGACCTCTCCGTCGCGGGCACGTCCAATCTGCACGGCACGAACGTCGACGGAGCGCTCACCGTGACCGGCGACAGCGCCCTGCACGGCAACGTGGTCGCCGACAAGAACCTGACCGTCGGCGGCGCGTCGCTCCTCAAGGGCGACGTGACGATGGAGAAGAAACTGACGGTGAAAGGCGTGGCGACGTTCAATGATAACGTGACGATGGATCGAGATCTGAGCGTCGCGGGCACCAGCAACCTGCACGACACGAACGTCGACGGCGCGCTCACCGTGACCGGCGGCGCGTCGGTGGGCAAGGATCTGACCGTGGGCGGCAATTCGCTGCTGCGCGGCACGCTGGACGTCGACGGGTTCGCGACGTTCCGTTCCGGAGCGTCGATGGGCGGCAACCGTTTGCTCGAAGTCGCCGACGGGCGTGTCGAACGGTGGAGCCAGGACGCGGTCAACGGCGGGCAGATGTGGGAGATGAACCGCCGCCTGAGCGAAGACATCCGCAACTCGGGCAGCCGTTCCGCGGCGCTGGCCGGCCTGCATCCGCTCGATTACGACCCCGGCGCGCCGACGTCGGTCGCGGCGGCCGTTGGCAGTTACCGCGGGGACACTTCGCTGGCTCTGGGGATCAACCATTACTTCAGCGAAGACGTGCTGCTGAGCCTCGGCAGCACAATCGGCAAGCAGCCCATGGTGAATCTGGGCGTCTCGTTCCGCCTCGGGCGCGACGCCAAAAAAGTTTCCAGCCGTCGTCAGCTCCGTCAGGAGCTGAACAAAAAGGACGCCCTGCTTCTTTCGCTGCTGCGCCGTGTCGAGAAGCTGGAACAGGAACGCCGCTGAGCCGGCGAAAGCGAACCTTTGCCGCCGGGGCCGACGCGGCGGCGGTGCGAAAAAAATGAACGGCGCAGTTTGAAACGAAACATGGCAGCCATCGGAGATTCGGAGGCCGCCATGTTTTTTCATGTTTCGTTCGTTTTTTGCGAGCGCCGCCGCAGGATGTCTGGAAGGCACGCGGCGGCGATCGGCCGGAGGCGAGACGCACCCGGGCAGAATCGTTGCATAATGAAGGAAAATATTGATTTTTTCGCGGAGGGGGGGTAGAATAAGTAAAAAAAAGAGATGAGGTTTTATATCGTTCGGAGAGCGGGAAGCGGCTCTCGATATTTTCGAATCGTTTTCCCGCGTGGTTTCGTTCGAACGAGGAAAGGAGTTTCTCTTATGATCTGCGCCGCGTCGAAGAAGGACTACTATTTTTCCGAACGGATCCGCCGCCGTATGGAGCGCATCCCGTCGCACCGCCTGACGGCGGTCGAGGCGCCTTCGGGCTTCGGCAAGACCACGGCGGTGCGCGAGTATCTGAGCGCGCTGTCCGACGGGGCGCGCGTCGTCTGGCGCACCATCGGCGAGGAGAACCGCCTCGGCGAATGGGAGGTGCTCTGCCGCGTCGTGGGCGAGGCCGATCCCCAGTGCGGAAACGAGCTGGGCGCGCTGGCCGTGCCATGGGACGACGAATGCCTGCCGCGCATGGAAGCGGCGCTCGCGGCCATGCGCCATGACGGCGAAGTCTACCTTGTCGTGGACAATTACCAGTTTGTGCGCAGCCGTATCCCCGAGCGTTACCTGAGGGCTTTTTACGGCGCGCTGCCCGAGGGCGTCCACCTGATCCTCGTCACGCAGCTCGTCAATCCCGTGCCCCGCGCGATCGTCGTCGACGCGCAGGTCAACCACATCCGCAGGGAGCATCTCGATTTCGACACGGCGGACATCGCCGCCTACTACGGCCAGCTCGGCCTGCGCCTCACGGGCGAGCAGGCCGAAGGGATCCGGCGCCTCACCGGCGGCTGGGCGGCCGGCGTGTACCTGACGGCGCTGGCCTATTCCGAGGCGGGGACGCTGCAGGCCGCCAACGACGTGGGAGCTCTGATCCGCGCCACCGTCTGGAACAAACTGAGCGGCGCCGACCGTCTGTTTCTGCTGCGTCTGTGCAATTTCGGCAGCTTCGATCTCGAGACGGCGCGCTTTCTCAACGAGACCGACTGGATCGACGAGAACATTCTCGACATGCTGGAGCGCAACGGTTTTGTCTGGCACGACATGGTCGAGCGGCGCTATTACGTCCACAGCATCCTCCAGCTCTACGTCAAAAAGGAGTTCGACGCGTGCTCCGGCGCGTTTCGCGAGCGTGTGCTGCGGCTGACGGCGCAGTGGCATGAAAAGCAGGGGGACAACTTTCTCGCCCTGCGTTACTACGCCCTGATCGGCGACTTCCGAGCGGCGCTGAGTCTGCCGCTGGCGACGTCGGACTTCTCCTCGAACGCCTCGGCGGAGAACAGGAAGCTGCTGCTCTCGGTGCTGGACCGCTGCCCGCCGGAGATCCGCGCCGAGTTTCCCCGCGCCATGATCGTCTTCGCCTTCGCGCTCTTCATTTACAACGAGACCGAACGCGTCGTAGCGCTGGCCCGCGAAGTGGAGAGAAACGTTGCCGCCAGCGCCATGAGCGACGAAGAGAAGCGCCGCCTCACCGGCGAGATCGTTTTCCTCACGGCGTTCCTGGCGCACAACGATTTCGCCGCAATGGCCGCCGGCTATAAGCGCGCCGTCGAGCTGATGGGCGGTCCCACGTCGATCATCAACATGAAAGGGCCATGGACGTTCGGCGCGCCGTCGATCCTCTACATGTTTTACCGGTCCGCCGCCGAATGCGACGTACAGATCCTCGAGAAGAACCTGCCTTATTATCTCGCCGCCGCCCGCGGCCACGGCGCCGGTGCCGACGTGGTGATGCGCGGCGAGCTGCAGTTCAATCGGGGCGACTTCGAGGTCGCGGAGATCACGGCTCATCGCGCCGCCTATGCGGCGCGGGAAGCCCAGCAGCTCAACGTCGAACTGTGCGCGCATTTTTTGCTGGCGCAGATCGCCCTCGCCATAGGCGACGCCGCGGAGTACCGGTCCGCCGTCGGCGCGCTGCGCGAAAAAGCCCGCGCTTCGAAGTCCGCCGTTCATCTCAACATGCTCGGCCTCTGCGAGGGTTTCCTCGGCGCGGAATGCGGCGTCGGCAAGGTGCCCGGGTGGCTGGCGGAAGGCGACGTCGCGTCGCGCGTGCGCTTCATGACCCGCCCGTATGCCAACGTAGTTTACGCCAAGTCGCTCCTTGATGCGAAAAAATATGCCCGGCTGGCCGGCATCGGCGCGGAACTGGAAAAAGCGGCCGCGTTCTATCCCAACGCGATGGCGCGCATTTACACAGGCCTCCACGTGGCTGCCGCTCACGAAGCGCTGGGCGCGGCGGAAGAGGCGGAGCGCGCATTGCGCGGCGCGCTGGACATCGCGTTGCCCGACGGCGTGATCCTGCCGTTGGCGCAGAACTTCGGCGCCCTGTCGCCGATCCTAAAGCGCCTGCTCGCCCGGGAATTTCTGAACGCCGCGGCGCTGAAAAGAATTTCCGCGCTGGCGAAGGTCTGGTCGCAGAACCTTCAGTGTGCGCGCGCAGCGCTGCTGGGCGCGGCGGCGCTGCTTTCGGAGCGCGAGCGCGAAGTGGCCGGGCTGGTGGCCCGCGGGCTGACGAACGACGAGATCGCCCGGCAGATGCACGTCTCCGTGGCGACGGTCAAATCGTTTCTGACACGGGCGTTCCGCAAGACCGGCGTCGCTTCCCGCGCCGAGCTGGCCGCCTGGCTGCTGCGATGGGAAAACTGACGAGCGTCGGCCGAAAGACGCGAAGTCGGCGCTTGCGCAAATCGTCCGCGGGTGTTATACTCTCACAAGCGATAGAGAAGCAGAGGGATCCCTCTCGCCTTGGTGGCGCCCTTCGGCAGCTGCAAGGTCATGCGTAAGGTCACACTGTATGTGAATGTGCATGAGGAGAGGCGGGGCCTTTCCTCATTTTTTTATCGCGGCAAAATCTTGTGGAGGTGACTCACATAGCTAAAAAAATGTCCGACGAGCCGAGAGTGAACGAAGAGATCAGCGCCGAGCAGGTCCTTGTGATCGACAACGAGGGCAGGAAACTGGGCGTCATGACTCCGGCTGAAGGAATCGCCGCAGCGGAAGAGCGCGAGCTGGATCTCGTGGAGGTCGCGCCGGACGGAAATCTGCCCGTGTGCCGCATCCTTGATTTTGGCAAGTACCGCTACCAGCAGCAGAAGCGCGACAAGTACGCCCGCAAGAAACAGAAAGTGCAGGCGCTCAAGGAGATCAAGATGCGTCCCAAGATCGACGAGCACGATTACGATTTCAAGACGAAAGCCGTGATCAAGTTCCTCGAAAGCGGGCACCGCGTGAAAGTGTCCATATTCTTCCGCGGCAGAGAAATGGCGTTTTTGGACAAGGGCCGTGAGGTCATCAACCGCGTTGCGGCTGACTGCGCCGCCGTCGGCAAGATGGACGAAGAGCCGCGCATGGAAGGCCGCTACATGAGAGCGTTGTTTGTGCCGCTTCCTGGTTCCGCCAGAGGCGACGGTAAAGAATAGAAAGCGAATTTTACGGAGGTTGTCAGTATGGTCTGGAAAGCAAAGACTCATTCCGGCGCGAAAAAGCGCTTTTCGTACACGGGCAACGGCAAGATCAAGTATCAGAAGAACGGACGTCGTCACCTTCTGAGCACCAAGAACGCCAAGAGACATCGCCGGCTGCGCCAGGCGGGGCTTCTTGCCAACGGGCAGGAAGAGATGCTGCGTCTGATGATGCCCGGCAAATAAGTTCAAAATTTCAGAGGTGAAGATCGATGCGCGTTAAAGCAGCCAGTTCCAGCGATAGAAAGTACAAGAAGCTTTTTTCCATCACCAAGGGATTCTTCGGCCATAAGAAGAACAATTACCGCCGCGCCCGCGAAGCCTATCTGCACGCCCTGAGCAGCATGTTCAAGGACCGCCGCCGCAAGAAGAGGGATTTCCGCCGCCTGTGGATCTCCCGCATCAACGCGGCCGCGCGCATGGAGGGCATGTCGTACAGTTTCTTCATGAACGGCCTGAAGAAGGCCGGCATCGAAGTGAACCGCAAGATGCTTGCCGATCTTGCCGTCAACGACATGGCAGCCTTCCGCGGCATCGCCGAGCAGGCTCGTCAGGCGTTGGCCAAGTAAGGTTGGACGAAGAGCTCTTCAACCTGTTCAATGAAGAGAGCGAAGGGCTCCTGTCACAGAATGACAGGAGCCCTTCTGTTTTATGAGGCCTGTCTGAGAACGGGAAGTTCTCGACGGGAACGGACAAGGAGGAAACATCATGAGCAGTGAAATCGCTCTTGAAATAGAGAAAATCCGCGCGGTCGTCGAGTCGGTTCTGAAAGACGGCGCTACGCTCGAATCGCTGAACGACTGCCGGATCGCGGTCTTCGGCAAGAAGGGCGCGATGACGGGCCTGCAGAAAATGCTGGGCAAGCTGTCGCCGCAGGAGCGCCCCGAAATGGGCAAGATCATCAACGGCGCCAAAGTCGAGTTTCAGAGCCAGCTCGACGAGGCGATCGAAACGCTCGAACGCCGTCGCTTGACCGAGATGGAACTGCGCGACCGCGTCGACGTTACGCAGCCCTTCCGCGGCCGGGCCTACGGCGGCGCGCATCCCGTCGTGCAGGTGACGATGGACGTGCTGGAAGTCCTGGAAGGGCTGGGATTCGTGACCGTGACCGGGCCGGAGATCGAGACGGATTTCTTCAACTTCGAAGCGCTGAACATCCCGCCGCACCATCCGGCCCGCGACATGCAGGACACGTTTTACTTCGGCGACGGCCGATTGCTGCGCACGCATACTTCCGGCATGGAGATCCACGCCATGCTCGACATGGGCGCGCCGCTGCGCGTGGCCTGCCCGGGGCGCGTCTATCGCCGCGACAACGACCCTACGCACTCGCCGATGTTCCATCAGGTCGAAGGCCTGGTTGTCGACAGGTCCATTTCCGTCGGCGACCTTAAGGGCTGCCTGGAAGCGATGATCCACGGCGTTTTCGGCAGGAAGCTGAAAGCCCGCTACCGCGCCAGCTACTTTCCGTTCACCGAGCCGTCGATGGAAGTCGACATCGAGTGCTTCAAGTGCGGCGGTTCCGACGCTCGCTGCCAGATCTGCAAGGGTACCGGCTGGCTCGAGATCGGCGGCATGGGCATGTGCCATCCCAACGTGCTGCGCTACGGCGGCATCGATCCCGACAAATACAACGGCTTCGCCTGGGGCATGGGGCTCGACCGCATCGCCATGCTCAAATACGGACTGACGGATCTCCGCGCGCTGTTCGACGGCGACGTTTCCTATCTTCTTTCCGGGAGGCATGAATAATGCTGCTCTCCATCAACTGGCTGAAAGATTTCATCACGCTCGGCGCGCCTCTTGAAGAGATCGCCGAGAAGCTGACGGTGACGGGGACCGAGATCGAGTCGGTCGCCCGTCCCTGCGCGGCCGTCAAGGGCGTGCGCATCGCCAAGATCGTCGAGTGCTCGCAGCATCCGACCAAATCCGGTCTGAAAGTGACCCGCCTGGACGTGGGGGAGAAGGAGTATCCGCTCTGCGTCACCGCGGCGCCGAACGTGAAGGTGGGCGACGTGATCCCCTGGTTCGCGCCCGGCTCGTCGACGGCCGGCGGCATGGAGCTGGAGTATCGCGATTTCGACGGTTTCAACAGCGCCGGCATGATGGCGTCGGCCAAGGAACTGGGCGTGCCCGATCTGACCGACGTGTACGGCATCCTCATCCTGCCGCAGGACGCGCCGCTCGGCGCCGATGCCGGCGCGTGGCTGGGGCTGGACGACACGGTCTTCGACATGTCGGTGACGCCGAACCGCGGCGATCTGCTCAGCGTTCTCGGCGCGGCGCTGGAGATCCACGCGCTGTTCCCGCAGTGCGATCTGCACGTGCCCGCCGTTCCCAAGCCGGGCTACGACGGCGAGTGGACGCTGCCGTTCGAAGGGATCACGCTCGAAAGCGAAGGCTGCCGCGCCTACCGCCTCGGCATGGCCGATTCGGTCCGGATCGCGCCGGCGCCGTTGCAGGCCGGCGTGAGACTGTGCATGTCGGGCATGCGCCCCATCAACAACATCGTCGACGCCACCAACTACGCGATGCTCGCCCTCGGCCAGCCGCTGCACGCTTTCGACGCGGCCAGCCTGCCCGGGCGCAACATCGGCGTGCGCGCCGCCCGAGACGGCGAGGAACTCGTCACGCTCGACGGCAAAACCCACAAGTTGCTGCCCTCCGACCTTGTCATCTCCAGCAGCGGCATCGGCGTGGCACTGGCCGGCGTCATGGGCGGGCTCAACTCGGAAATCACCGACAAGACGGAACACGTTCTGCTGGAGAGCGCCAACTTCGCGGCTCCCTTCGTCAGCAAGACGTCGCGCCGCCTCGGCATCCCCAGCGAAGCTTCGTTCCGCTATTCCCGCGGCGTCGATCCGCTGCTGACGGAGACCGCCATGAACTACGCGCTGCATCTGATGGAGCGGTGGGGCGGCGTGCGCGCCTTCTCGCGCAGCCTTTACGCCCAGAACGGCGAGATCCGGCCGGCCCGCGTGCCTCTGACGGCGGGAAAGATGAAGAAGATCCTCGTCTGGGACGACATGAACGGGGCCGAGGCGATCCTGAAGCGCCTCGGCATCGAAAGAGCGGCCGGCGGTCGGGACAACGCCGAATACGAAGTGCCGACGCGCCGCTGCGATATCGCCATCGAAGAGGACCTGATCGAGGAAGTCGGACGCATCCGCGGTTACGACGCGATCGAGCCGACGATCCCCGTTCTGCACCGCGCCGGAGCGCTCAGTCCGGCCATGCGGCTGCAGCGCCTGCTCCGTTCCGTGGCGATCGGCCGCGGCTATACCGAAGCGGTGACGCTGAGCTTTATCAGCCCCGAGAGCCTGACGCTGCTTCGTTATCCCGAGGCCGGCCAATGCAAGGTCGTGGCCAACCCGATCAGCGCCGACATGTCGGTGATGCGCCCTTCGCTGCTTCCCGGGCTGCTGGACGGCGTCGGCAAAGCGGTGCGCGGCGGCTGGCGCGATCCTGTCCGCGTCTTCGAGTTCGGCCGCGTCTTCGTGCCGGGAAACGGCGCTGTCAAAGAGGTGGAGCGCATCGGCGGCGTCGCCTTCAGCGGCAAGGAAAAACGCGCACTCTACGCCTCCTCGAAAGAGGATTTCATGCTGGTCAAGGGCGACGTGGAAGCGCTGGCCCAAAGCTGCAACGCCGCGCTGACGTTCCGCCGGGCGCAGCGCGCCGACGGGCACGCCGGCCAGACGGCCGAGATCCTGTTCGACGGCAAGACCGTCGGCTATCTGATGTGCCTGAAGCCCGACATCGCCGCTCAGCTCGATCTTGACACGCCGCTGTACGCTTTTGAACTGGACGTGGAGCCTTTCATGGACGCGCCGCTGCCGCGTTACGCCAAGAACAACGCCTATCCGCCGGTCTACCGCGACATTTCCATGCTCGTTGCCAAGGATGTGCCCGCCGACAAGGTGATCGCCGACATCCGCGAAGCGGCCGGCTCGCTGCTGAGCACCGTGCGCCTTTTCGACGTCTACGAAGGCCAGGGCGTGCCGGAAGGATTCCGCAGCATGGCTTTCTCGATGGCGTACCGTCTGGGCGAGCGCACGCTGAAAGACGCCGAAGTGGAAGAGGAACACAACGGCGTTCGTTCGGGGCTTGAACAAAAGGGCTATAAGCTGAGATAATAAGAAACAGGTCCTTGCGGAAATACAGAAAACTAAGGAGGAAGAAACGATGACCAATTTATCCGAACTCGATCAGCTTCTGGAGCGCGTTTCCGGCCGTATCGGCGAGTTCGCCGCGTCCAACGCTTCTTTGCAGGACGAGCTGGCGAAGGTGAAGAAGCAGCTGGATGAAAAGGAGCTCGACAAGATCCGCGCGCTCAAGGAGAAGGACCGCGCCATCGAGGAGCTCGAACGGGAGAAGATGAACCTTCAGAAGGAGAAGGAAGCTCTCGAGAGCAAGCTTGACGATATCGCCAAGAGCTTGAAAAACATCCTGCCCGACGCCGGCTTCGAAAGGCGGTAAGAACATGGAGGATAACACCCGGGAGGCAAGAGTCACTCTCGGCACCAAGACCTACCTCCTTCGTACGGCTCTTAAGCCCGAGCAGTTTGACGAAATCGTCGAATTCAGCCGGAAACTGTTTGCGTCCCTCGACCCCAAAGTCGATCAGGAACGGCGGCTGGTTCTCGGCTGGATGTACATGGCGTACAAACTGAAGCAGATCGAGGGGAAACTCGATCTGCTCCTGAGCAAATATTATTCTGTCGGCGACAACGCGCCGGAGAAGAGCGAGCGGAAAGAAGGCGCGGAATGACCCTTGTGGACGGATTCGACCTTTGCATGCTGCTGATCGTGGTCTTTTTCGCCGTCAAGGGGATTTTCCGCGGTTTTTCCGGCGAGATCTTTTCCCTGGCCGGCATCATCGGCGGCGTTTATTTCGGCTTCAAATACGCCGATCCGGTGGACGCCGCGCTCAGGAATTTTTTCGGCTCGCTCAACGCTTCGGTGAGCCGGATGATCGCGATCGCGCTTGTTTTCTTTGCCGTTTGCATCGTCTGCGCGCTGGTCGGCAAGCTCTTCCGTGCGCTGCTGTCGATGGCGTCGCTGTCGGCGCTGGATCGTCTGTGCGGTTTTCTGGTCGGCGGCGTCAAGGGCGCGGCGATCGTGATCCTCGTCGTCGTGACGCTGCAGCATGCCGAGCGCTTTCTGCCCGGCGTGGAACTGCGAAACAGCCGCACGGTGCTGCTCGTCAACGCGGTCCTTCCCGACATCAAAAACTCTCTCGACGCTTTTTTCCCGAAACAGATCGTATAGTTGGTGATCCGAGGTGAAAATCAACGAAGAGGCGCGGCAGTCGCTCGAGATCGACGACGTCCTCGAGCTCCTTGCCGCGGGCGCGAGGAGCGAACTGGGACGCGCGGCTCTCGTCCGGATAGAGCCTGCCGCTGACATGAAAAGTCTGATAAGCCGCCAGAATCTGCTGGCGGCTTATTTGAGCTTTACGGAAAGCGGCGGGAACTTCCCGTGGAACGAGGCGGTGCAGGTCGTCTCCGCAGCGCTGGACGAGGCGCGCCATACGGGGCTGCTGCTGGGGGAGGAACTGCTAAAGGTCCGCGTTCTGCTGACGCTGGCCATGGCCGTCAAGGAATGCGCGCAGGCGGCGAAAGAGAAGTTCCCGGCGCTGGTCTGGTTTTGTGACCGCATCCGCGAATTTTCGGACGAGCTCGAACGGCTTTCGGTCTTGAACAGCGACGGCTCGCTGGCCGACGGCGCCTCGCCCAAACTGCGCGAGATCCGCGCCGAACTGGACCAGAAACGGCGCGAAGCGCGCGCCGTGGGCAACGGCTTTCTGAACGGTCCTTCCAGCGGCATGCTCCAGGAGCGCGTGCTTTCGATGCGCAGCGGCCGCTTCGCCGTGTTGGTGAAGCAGGCTTTCATCAACCGCTTCCCCGGCATCGTCACCGACAAGTCGGCGTCGGGCAATTCGGTCTACATGGAACCGCACGCTCTGGTCGTCTCCAACAACCGCATCGCGGCGCTGCTGGAGCAGCAGCGCCAGGAAGAGCGCCGCATCTTCGGCGAGCTGACGAAGATGCTCCTCGACCGCCGGAACGCCGTGAACGAAGCGGAAACGGCGCTGGCGCAGCTCGACCTGTTCTATTACATGGACGACCTGATCCATTTCAAACGCTGGCGCATGCCCGAGCTGGTCAAACGTTCCGAGTTCTGCTTTTACGACGTGCGCCACCCGCTGCTGGGCGAGCGCGCCGTCCCCATCGACGTCTCCTGCGGCCGGGATTTCCGGGCGCTCGTTGTCACCGGCCCCAACACCGGCGGCAAGACTGTAGCGCTGAAAACGTGCGCTCTGGCCGTGTATCTGGCCTGGTGCGGCCTGCCCGTGCCGGCCGGCGACGGTTCCAGCGTCGGCAGCATCTCCGCGATTTACGCCGATATCGGCGACGAGCAGAGCATCGAACAGAGCCTTTCGACCTTCAGTTCCCATCTGAAACGCATCGTTTCGATGCTCGAAAACGCCGACGCCGATTCGCTGGCGCTGCTCGACGAACTGGGAGCCGGCACCGATCCGCAGGAAGGCGCGGCCTTGGGCATCGCCGTGCTGGAGGAGTTCTTGCGCCGCAGGACCCTCGTGCTGGCGACGACGCACCACAATCCGATCAAACGCTTCGCGACCACCACCCCCGGCGTGGAAGCGGCCTGCGTCGATTTCGACATGAAGACCCTCAGCCCCACGTATCATCTGCTCGTCGGCATCCCCGGCCAGAGCAACGCCCTGGCGATCGCCCAACGCTACGGCATGCCGCCCGGCATCGTCAAGCGGGCCGAAGAGTGTCTGAATTCCGACGAGCTGAACGTCGAGCGCCTGATCGGCCAGCTGCAGGAAAAACGCCTGGCCGTCGAGAAGCTCTCGCGCGAACTGGCGCAGGAAAAACAGCGGCTCGACGCCGAAAGGAAAAAACTTCAGCAGAGCCGTTCCGAGACCGAACGGAAACGGGACGAAATGATCCTGAAGGCGGAGCGCGAATCGCAGAAAGTCCTCGACGACGCCGAGGCGAAAGCCCGTTCGCTGCTCAAATCGCTGCAGGGCGCGGCGCGCTCGGCCGGACACCGCGAGATGGCCCGGCAGAAGTCGCAGATCGACAAGACCCGCGATACCTCGGCCGTGCGCCAGAATGCCATCGAAGAGCGGCGCACGCCCCCTGCGCCCCGGCTGGCGGTCGGCTCGCCCGTGAAGCTGAACGACAGCAGCGTCAAGGGCGAGATCGTGGCCATCGACGGCAAGAACGCCGAAGTGCAGGCCGGCGCCATGCGCATCACTGTGCCGCTGGCGAAGTTGACGCCGACATCCGCGCCCCCAGCGCGGCAGAGCGCGGACGAGATCGCCATCGTGCGCCGTCCCGAAGGCGTGCCCAGTTCCATCATGGTGCGCGGCATGCTGGCCGACGAAGCGATCCCGATGGTGGAGCGCTATCTCGATCAGGCCATGCGTGCCGGGTACGGCGAAGTCGCCGTCATCCACGGCCGCGGCGAAGGCATCCTGCGCAAGCTCGTGCATCAGCTCTGCGCCCGTTTGCCCTACGTCTCCGAGTACCGCCTCGGCGACCACTCCGAAGGCGGCTGGGGCGTGACCATCGTGAAGTTCCGCTGAACCTTCTTCGCCGCCGGCGTTCTTTCCCTCGATCCGCCGCGCGGACGACAAACAAAAAACGAGAGCCCTGTCCTGCAAAGAAGACTGGGCTCTCGTTTTTGTCGAAAAGACAAGACGGACGCCGTCCACGCTTTGGCGGAATCCGTCATACGGTCGGTATTGTTGGCTACCCCGCCTGGATTCGAACCAGGATCAAGGGAACCAAAATCCCTTGTGCTGCCGTTGCACCACGGGGTAATTTCTTCGAAAAAAATGGCGCGCTCGGCGGGACTTGAACCCACAACCTTTGCCTCCGGAGGGCAACACTCTGTCCGATTGAGCTACGAGCGCGCGTCGTAGGTAGAATACACCGATTTGCATTATCCGTCAAGGAGCGGCGGCGCGGGAAAAAACGATGCGCGCGGCGGACGCCGAGGCGTCGGGATGAAAATACTGTTTCCTGCATAATAATGCAAATTTCGTTTTTATATTTCTGATAATTTTGTAGTTGACAAAACGAATGCGTTAGATTATATTCGATTTGCCTCTGAAGAAAGGCGTTGCAAGTGAAGTTATTTTGTGTCCTGCGGTGTGAAGGCGGCCTCTGTAAAAAGTCGCGGCCTTTTGTTTTTTCGCGCCGATGGGCGTTCTATGTTTTGAGGGAGGCGTTCTGATTGGTTGACAGAGAGTCGTTGAAGGAAAAGATTTTTGCGGCGGTCGACGCGGCGGAGCCGACGGTCCGCGCCTATGCGGAGGACATCGCGGCCAACGCCGAGCTGGGATTTTTCGAAAAGCGCACCAGCGGCAAACTCGCCGAAAATCTTGAGGCGCTGGGATTGAAACTGAAGAAAGGCATCGCGTTGACCGGGCTTCGCGCCGACATCGGCGAGAATGAAGGGCCGAAGATCGCGCTGATCGGCGAGCTGGACGGCATCGTCTGCCGCAACCATCCGCAGGCCAATCCCGTCGACGGCGCTTCCCACAGCTGCGGGCACAATCTTCAGACTTCAATCGTGCTGACCGCGGCGGCGGCGTTGGTCAGGAGCGGCGTCATGAAGGAGCTCGACGGTTCCGTGGCGCTGATGGCCGTTCCCGCGGAGGAGTTCATCGAGATCGACCGCCGCAAGAAGATGCGCGACGAGGGCAAAATCACTTATCTGTGCGGCAAGCCCGAATTCGTGCGCCTGGGCGAGTTTGACGACGTGGACATGGCGATGATGATCCATGCGGGCGAGTTCTCCTCAGGGCCGGCGTTCTCAGTCCCTTATCACGGCAACGGCTTCCGCGTGTTCATGGTGCGCTACGAGGGCAAACAGGCTCACGCCGCCGCCGCTCCCGACCAGGGCATCAACGCGCTGTATGCGGCCGTCGCCGGCATCAACGCCGTCAACGCGCTGCGCGAGACGTTCCGCGACAACGATCACGTGCGCGTCCACTTCATCATCACCAAGGGCGGCGATTCGGTCAACAGCGTGCCGGACGACGTGCGCCTCGAAGGCTACGTGCGCGCCGCCGACGCGGCCGTGATCGATTCGGTGTTCGCCAAGGTGGAGCGGGCCTTCAGGAGTGGCGCCGAGGCGCTGGGCTGCACGTTCCACTTCACCAGCATCCCCGGCGACATGCCGCTGGCGGTTTGCGATCCGCTGAACTGTCTTTTCGTCGAAAACGCCGCGGCTCTGGTCGGACGCGACAAGGTGCTGACGGGCTCTTACTTTGCCGCTTCGACGGACATGGGCGATATCTGCCACCTGATGCCCGGCATTCATCCGTCGGCGGGCGGTTCCGTCGGCGCGCTCCATTCCGCGCAGTTCAAGGTGACGGACTTCCACGCCGCGGTGATGGACTCGGCCAAGGCCCTGCTGGCGACGGTCGTCGAGCTGCTGGCCGACGACGCGGCCAAGGCGCGCGAGATCATCGGCGGCTTCAAGCCCATTTACACGAAGGAGCAGTATCTCGCGGCGATGGACGCCCGCTTTTCCGAATATTAGGTTGTGTCCGAGGGGCGTGTGCCCTTCGGTCGAATTTCGGCTTTATCTCTTCACATTCTCTATTTCAGAAGGAGGCTTTTTTGTATGGAAACTGTCGGCAAAGCATTGAGGAACTGGAAGATCCACGCCTTGGCGCTCGCCTTGTCGGTCGTCGCCGAGCTTATCGGCGGCAAGACGTTCGACGTCGGCCCGGCCAAGCTGGTTCTGGTGCCCATGTTCTACTCGTTCATTCTGGGCGCGGTCATCAGCCTGCCAAAGATGAAGCTCCTCTCGATGGACGACATGATGCAGGTCTCGTCGCTGGTCGGCGTGACGTTTTTCCTGCTCATGGCCCGTTACGGCACGCTGGTCGGCCCCAGCTTCTGGAAGGTCGTCCATTCGGCTCCCGCGCTCCTGCTGCAGGAATTCGGCAACCTCGGCACCGCCCTGCTGGGCGTTCCCTTCGCCGTGCTGCTGGGGCTGCGCCGCGAAGCCGTCGGCGCCGCCTTCTCCAACGCGCGCGAGTCGAGCGTCGCCCTGGTCGGTGAAAAGTACGGGATCGACTCTCCCGAAGGCTTGGGCGTCATGGGCGTGTACATCACCGGCACCGTCTTCGGCGCTCTGTTCTGCAGCTTCATGAGCTCCATCATCGCTTCGACGATCTCCTGGTTCAGTCCCCAGGCTCTGGCGATGGCCTGCGGCACCGGCAGCGCCAGCATGATGACGACGTCTCTGGCGCCGCTTGTGGCGATGTTCCCCGATCTGAAAGAAGAGCTTACGGCTCTGGC
Organism: Pyramidobacter sp. CG50-2; assembly: GCF_003612005.1. NCBI lineage: Bacteria > Thermotogati > Synergistota > Synergistia > Synergistales > Dethiosulfovibrionaceae > Pyramidobacter > Pyramidobacter sp. CG50-2. The sequence continues at coordinate 1,009 of NZ_RAWT01000057.1, read as the reverse complement.
TGCTTCCAGCAACATGCTCTCCGGTCTGGACGGCCTGTACATGTCGGTCTTCATCGGTCTGCCCATGACGGAGTTCCTCGTCCGCCTGTGCGGCGTGAAGGACGCTCCGAGCAAACCCGGCGCGCAGAAGTAGCCCAGAAGAAGGGAGTATACGACCATGACTAATGTACAGCTCGTCCTTTTCATGCTCATCGATACGTTCCTGAGCGTCGTCGTCAATATGATGCAGGGCGTCGCGCTTGCCGACACGCTGCTGGGCATGGCGGTGCTGCTCGGCATCGTCGCGGCCGGCGTGATCATCCATAAGCTGATCCCCTGGAAAGGTCTGCCCGCGGTCGCTTACATCACCACGCTGGGTTGCATCGTGACGATCCCCGATCTGCTGCCCGGCGCGGCGTTCATCAGCAAGGCCGCCGGCAAGATCGGCTTTGTCGGCCTTTGCACGCCCATCCTGGCCTATGCCGGACTGGCGCTCGGCAAGGACATCGACCTTCTGAAAAAACAGGGATTGAGGATCATCCTCGTCGGGCTGATGGTCTTCGTGGGGACGTTTCTCGGTTCCGCGATCATCGCCGAAACAGTCCTTCGCTTCATGAAGTAAAAGAAGCGGAGCAGACGAAGCCGCCCCGTTGCCGTACATGGCAACGGGGCGGCTTTTTGTATGAAACGGCCCTGAAAGAAGTCTTGGGAAACGATCGTGTGATACTAGGGCTTGTTAAAAAAAACATTTCAGCTTGTATTATTTCAATAAAATAACACTGGCAGCAACAAGAACAAAAGCGAAAAACGAAGCGTCAAGTTTGTCATAGCGGGTGAAAATTCTACGGAACCATTTGATTTTCTGAAAGAAACATTCAACCAAGTGTCGTTCCTTGTAAACATGCTCATCTATAAACCACGGTTCGGGATTATCGCTCTTCGGCGGGATAGTGTAACTTCCCTCCCGAGAAGTAATGTACTCTCTGATGGCTTGCGAACCGTAAGCCTTATCGCCGATGACGTTGCTCCC
>NZ_RAWT01000056.1:0-17538 GCF_003612005.1 Pyramidobacter sp. CG50-2 | reverse complement strand
CAGTTTGGCTTCGATCTTCTTGTTGCGATTCTTTTTCCGCGCTGCTTCGATTTCCGCCTGCTGTTCCGATGTGATCTCGTATTTTACGGGCATTCTCCATCACCTCGGGTGCATTATAACTGAGGTACGGGAAGTTTGGCTATACTATAAAGAAGTAGTATGACATATCAAAAGGAGGCGAACGCATGAAAAAGATCGTGAAGTTCTGGGTGTGCGCCGCGACCGTCCTGGCCCTGTGCGGCAGCGCGGGAGCGGCGGACGTCAACGCGGTCGACCGCTACGGGCGCACGGAGCTGATGAAAGCCGCCCGCTACGGCGAGCTGAAAAGAGCGGAAGAGCAGCTCAAACTGGGCGCCGACGTGAGCATTTGCGACACCGACACGGCGGGGTACAACGCGCTGCACGAGGCCGCGCGCCACGGCGACGCGGCGATCACGGAACTGCTGCTGGCCCACGGCGCCGACGCCAACGCTCCGACCGCGGGCGGTTCGACGGAAAAGGGCGGCGTCACGGCGCTGATCCTGGCCGCCCAGGAGGAGAAAGGGCTGCCGGTCGCGGAGCTGCTGCTGAAACACGGCGCCGACCCCAACGCCGCCAACGCGAAGGGATTCCGCGCGCTGCACTACGCCGCCTCCGAGGGCAACGCGGCGCTGGCGGAGCTGCTGCTGGCCCGCGGCGCCGACGTCAACGTTCTGACTTCCGACGGCCGTTCGCCGCTGATCTTCGCCGTCGGCGAAACAGACAACCTCGCCGTGGCGAAGCTGCTGCTCGACAAGGGCGCCGACGTCAATCTGCGCCCTAAAGAAACGGCTTATTCGCCGCTGACCTGGGCGCTGAAAAACTACAACCGCCCCGCGGCGCTCCTGCTCGTCGAGCGCGGCGCGGACGTCAACGTCGCCGCGGGCGGCGCGGCGCCGCTGCTGTGGGCGCTGCGGCTTGACCAGCCCGGCGACGAAAATCTGGAGATCCCCAAGGCGCTGCTGGCGCGGGGCGCGAAGCTCGACATTGTGGGAGACGGCGGCGTGACGCCCTTCATGATAGCCGCGGCGCGGGAGAACTTTACGCCGGAGACGCTGCAGTGGCTGCTCGACCACGGCGCCGACCCCAAGGGCGTCGACAAGAACGGCAACTCCGCGCTGTACTACGCCGCCAGAAGCAAGAACGCGGCCGCGCGGCTGCTCTGGCTGATCTCGCTGAGGCTGTACGACGTCAACGAGCGCGACAAGGACGGCGCCAGCATTTCGGCGCTGGCGCTCGGCAGAGCGGCCGATCCCAACCTGCTGACGGCCTTGCTCGACGCCGGCGCCGATCCGAAGATCGCTTCCAAGGACGGATACGGGCTGATGCACATCGTCGCCGGGAAGCTGTGCGACGCCGCCAAAGATCAGGAACGCACGAAAGAGGGCGCCGACCGGGCGTGGAACGACGCTCTGGCCTGCTTCCGCCTGCTTTGCGACAAGGGCGTGCCGCTCAACGAGCGGTACGGAAAGAACGGCGAAACCCCGCTGCTTATAGCGTCCGGCTGGGGCGCGCCGCTGAAGGTCGTGCAGACGCTGGTCGAAGCCGGCGCCGATCCGAAGATCGCCGCCGCTGACGGGAAAACGGCGCTGTCCCTGGCCGAGAGCTGGGGCGTGCCGGGAGTTCCCGAATACCTGAAATCGAAAATGTAACGCCAGGCGGCGGCCGCGGGAGGCCGCCGCTTTTTCGTCTCGCGACGGCGAAAGGCCGTTCGCTTTTGCCAAAAACGCACTATCACGCTTTGGCATGAGACGTTCGAAAAAAGATCACCCTTTGCGGCGCTACGCTTCAGCCATGATCTTTTCGTTAATGAAACAGGCGGCGCGGCGGAGCCCGAACGGGCGCGCCGCGACGCCCCGCATCCCGAAGGAGGAATGTTCCATGACGGCGCCAAAGAGCGGCGCTCCCGGTGCGGAGCCCATTGAGTGGAGAACGCGCGTCTCTTTTTTCCGCAACAATCCCGTGACGCGGCAGATCGCGGCGGTCATAGGAATTCCGTTCGGTCTGCTGCTGCTCTGGATGGGCAAGCTCGGCTTTGCCGACGGCGTGCGGGAAGCGCGCTATGCTTTTTATTTTGTCGGCTTTTTTCTCGCGATCGGCGCGCTCTTCGTGATCGCCGTCTTCGGCGGCGGCTACGACGTGGAATACCGTCTCGACGAAAGCGGCGTTTACGCGGCCAATCAGGAGCGTCAGCGCAGGCGGCTGAGCGCGCTCTTCCGGCTGGGGCTGTTCCTTTCTATGTTCGCGCGCAGCTTCACGGCCGCCGGCTCGTCGCTGCTGGCTCGCGGCTCGCTGCGGCGTTCCCTGCGCTGGAGCTCGCTGCGCTCTGCCAGATTCAATCCCAAGGAGCGGCTGATCGTCGTCAAAGCGAACGCCGCCGACAAGATCTACCTGTTCTGCACGCCCGAAAACTACGAAGCCGTCCGCGCCGTCGTGGAACGGCGCCTGCGCCTCGACAAATCCGCCCGCGCTTGAAGCGGACGAAAGGACGGCGCTGGCTCCGGCCGAGAGACGGAGCGGCCGGAGCCCCGAGAAAAGGGCGAGGGGTTCTCTTGAATTCGGAGATCCTGTATTGTATAATTTAAAAACTGTTAATCGGCGCGGCGCTCATGAAATGCAGCGATACTTTGGGGAGGAGAGAGGAGAGAAGAGGACACGCCGGGAGGAGAATGCAGAAGATCCCGTTGGTGAATCGCTTTTTTTCGTGAGAAGCCGCCGAAGAATCCGAAAGGGAGGTTTTTTTGTATGATCGCACTGGTAAAGCTGTTGCCGATCTGCGTTATGGCCGGGCTGATGCTTTCCGGCATGGACATCCTGCTGGCGTCGCCGATTTCCTTCATCTGCGCCTGCCTCGTGGCGATGGTCACGGAGCGTTACAAGTTCAGCGAACTGCTCGACGCGGCGCTGGACAACCTGAAAAACTTCCTGATCGTGTTCCTGATCCTGGAAGCGGCCTACGCCGTCGCCGAGTGTTTCATGGCCACGGGCGTGGCGGCCGCGATCATCAATCTGGCGCTGTCGCTGGGGCTGACGGCCAAGCTGGTGGCGGTGGTGGGATTCCTCGTCACCTGCGTGCTGTCCGTCGCCACGGGCACGTCGTGGGGGACGTTCGCGGCCTGCGCGCCGATCTTCCTGTGGCTGAACCATATCGTCGGCGGCAGCGTGGTGCTGACGGTCGGCGCGATCGCCGGCGGCTCGTGCTTCGGCGACAATATCGGCCTGATCTCCGACACGACGGTGGTCAGCTGCGGCATGCAGAATGTGCAGCTGGTCGACCGCATGCGCTATCAGGGCGTGTGGTCGGGGCTGTGCCTGATCGTCAGCGCCGTGGTCTTCTACTTTGCGGCCGTGGCGATGGGACTGCCCGACACGGAAGGTTCGGCGGCCGTGGCGATCCAGCAGATCCCCGAGGGCGTGTGGACGGTCCTGGCCGACAAACGTCCCGCGGCGGTGACGCTGCTGAAGCAGGTCCAGGCGGGCGTGCCCTATTACATGGTGATCCCGCTGCTGGTCGTGCTTCTTCTTGCCGTACGCAACGTCAGCACTCTGATCTGCCTCGGCGCGGGCATCCTTTTCTCCGGCATCTTCGGCTGGATGGCCGGCACGGTGACCGACATCGACAAGTTCCTGCAGCTGGTTTACGACGGCGCGTCGGCCGCGGGCGGCTGGTCGATCGCCATGATGCTCTGGGTCGGCGCCTTCGGCGGCGTCATGCGCAAGATGAACGCGTTCGATTCGATCGCCGCGATGATCTTGAGGGTCGTCTCCAAGGTGCGCCAGCTGATGTTCTGCAACGCGCTGCTGTGCCTGATCGGCAACGCGGCGATGGCCGACGAGATGGCGCAGATCGTCACGATCAGCCCGATCATCAAGAATCTCACGGAGAAATCGGTGCGGGGCGACGAGAAGGCCATGTACCGTCTGGCGCTGCGCAACGCCACGTATTCCGACGCCATGGCCGTGCTCGGGTCGCAGCTGATCCCGTGGCACGCCTACATGGGCTTCTTCATGGGCATCGCCATGTCGGTGTATCCGCTGGCGGCCGACACGCTGACGGTGATGGGCGTGATCACGCACAACTATTTCGCCTGGATCGCCGTGATCTCGATGCTGGTCCTGACGATCACCGGCTGGGACCGCTTCATCCCGCTGTTCAGCATCCCCCGCGAGCCGGAGGTCAGTTTGAAAAAGGAGGTTTGACGCGAGAGGTTTCGCGCGCGTTGTCTGAAAAAATGAGCGGAACGGCGATGTTCCACGTGGAACATCGCCGCTGAAAAACGCCCGGCAGCTCATCAGCTGCCGGGCGTTGCGTTATTTTCTGGTTGTAGCGTTTTTTCGCCTTTCGCCGTTTCTCCGCGGCGGCGTTTGCGCTACCAGCCCATCAGCACGGCGATCTCGATCATGATCATCTGCGCGGCGAAGAGCATGGCAAACAGCTTGGCGAACCATTTCAGCCACAGGTCGTAACGGATGTCGGCGAGGCCGCAGATGACGACGATGCCGCAGGTCGGCCAGAGGATGTTGGAGAGGCCGTCGCCGAACTGATAGGCCAGGCAGGCCACCTGACGGCTGACGCCCAGCGCGTCGGCCAGCGGCGCCATGATCGGCATGGTCACGGCCGCCTGGCCGGAAGCCGAAGGCACGAGGAAGTTGATGACCGTCTGCACGACGAACATCAGCTGCGCGGAGATGGGCGAGGGCGCGTTTTTGAGCAGATTGGCGAGCGCGTTGATGATCGTGTCCATGATTTGGGCGTCCTTCATGATCACGACGATGCTCTTGGCCAGACCGGTGAGGATGCAGCCCCAGAGCACGCCCTTGGCGCCCGTCAGCATTTCGGCGCAGTACGTGTTGGGGTTCCAGCCGGAGATCAGCGCCGCCGCGACCGACATGACGATGAACAGCCCGCAGAGCTCTTTGTAGCCCCAGCCCCATTGCGTCAGGCCGATCATCAGCACGGCCAGCGTGACGAGCACGTCGAGCAGGATCAGCCCGTGCCGCCGGGTGAAGTCGTATTGGTCGAGCTCGCCGCGGTCGAAGGAATGGAGGCAGGGTTCGCCGTACATCACCGACGCCTGCGGCGATCTTTTCACTTTCGCGGCGTAGCGCATCACGTAGGCGATGCAGAGGCCCATGAACACGACGAAGCAGACGGCGCGGTAGACGACGCCGGAGTAGAGCGGCACGCCGGCGATGGATTGGGCGACGGCGACCGAATAAGGATTCAGCGTCGCGGCCATGAAGCCCACGTACTCGCCGAGGGCGAGGATGGCAAATCCCGTCATCGCGTCGTAGCCGATGGCGACGCCGAGGCCGACGATCAGCGGGTAGAAGCCGTAAAACTCGCTGAGCATGCCGAAGACCGAACCGCCCAGGCCGAAGAGGATCATGAGGATGGGGATGAGCAGCTTTTCGCGGCGGCCGACCTTTTTCATGACCTTGCCGATGCCGGCGTGGAAGGCTCCGGTCTTGACCATGACGCCGAACGTGGCCGCGCAGGTGAGGATGACGAAGATGATGTCGGCGGCCTCGTAGCAGCCCTGATAAAGCGAGGCGAACAGGCCGATGAAACCGGTGGGCTTCGTCTGCGCCTTGGGGATGGCGTGGTACGATCCGGCGACGGCGACGCTGCGCATCGTGCCGTTGACGTCGACCTTCTGGTAGTCGAAGCTGCCCGACGGGATCACCCAGGACAGCGCGGCCATGACCGCGACGATGGCGAAGACGACCAGCCAGGTGTCGGGCATGTGCAGTTTTCTTTTTGCCGCCGCTTGGGCGGTTGGTTCGCTCATGATGAAAGCCTCCTCGAAAACGTTTTTGAAGGCGCGCTTTTGCCGCGGCCCGCCAGTCCTTTCCGTCCCGCGCGAACTACGCTTTCGGCGCGCCGCTGGCCTCGAGCGCCTGCTGCAAGTCGGCGGTCAGGTCGTCGGGGTCTTCGAGGCCGACGCTGAAGCGGAAGAAGCCTTCGCGGTAGACGGGCGGATAGTGGGGCAGCTTGTCGCTGTTCTTGTCGTAGTAGACGATCAGACTTTCGATGTCGCCGAGCGACACGGCGTGCGTGATCAGCCGCAGGCTGTCGAGGAACTTCTGGTGGACCTTCTCGTCGCCGTTGATGTCGAACGAGATCATGCCCGAGTACTGGCCGTGCATGAGGCGCTTGGCCAGTTCGTGCTGCGGGTGGCTCGCCAGCCCCGGGTACCAGACGAAACGCACGGCCGGGCTCCGTTCGAGGAATTCCGCTACGGCCTGCGCGGCGCGGCAGTGCTGGGGCATGCGCAGCGGCACCGTCGCCAGGCCGCGCGCCACCAGCCAGGCGTTGAACGGGCTGAGGATGCCGCCGTAGTTGACCATGGCCTCTTCCTTGATCTTCGTCAGCAGCCCGCGGCTGCCCAGCACGCAGCCGCCGAGCGAATCGCCGTGGCCGTTGATGTACTTGGTCATGCTGTGGATTTCGAGGTCGGCCCCGTGTTCGAGCGGGCGCAGGCAGAGCGGCCCGGCGAACGTGGCGTCGACGGAGAGCAGCGCCCCCGCCTCGCGGGCGATCCGCGCCAGCGCGTCGAGGTCGGCGATGCCCGTGGTCGGGTTGCCGGGCGTTTCGGCGTGGATCAGCTTCGTGTTGGGGCGCACGGCGCGGCGCACCGCCTCCGCGTCGGTGATGTCGACGAAGGTCACCTGGATGCCGTACTTTTTCGGCAAAAACTCGCGGAACTGCAGGTTCGTGGCGCTGTAGCAGACCTCGGAAATGACCGCGTGATCGCCCGAGTTGAGGAACGTGGTGAACACGCTCATCAGCGCCGCCACGCCGCTGGCGAACACCGCGCCGTCCTCGGCGCCGGTGAGGGCGCAGAGCCGGTCCTGCAGCACCATCTGGTTGACGTTGCGGTTGCGCTGGTAGATGTTGCTGTTGATGCCGCTCCAGTCGACGGGCGTGCCGTCGGTGGGGATGCGGTAGTTGGAGGTCATGTAGACTGGCGTGTTGATCGCGCCGAAAGCATCGTCCCTGCGCGCGCCGGCGTGGACCGCCAGCGTATTGACGCTTGGTTTCCGTTCCATGGAAAAACGCCCCTTTTCTGTCGGTGAGATTGTGATCGCGAAACTGCCGGAGTGCAGTTTGATTTTATGCCAGAATTCCGGATCTGTAAAATTGTTCTTCACAAGCGGCTGCCCTGTAAGGCTTTCAGCGCAGGCGGCGGAGCGAGACGATCAGATTGCCGAAACCGCCGTCCAGCCTTTTCCACTTGGCGTCGGCAGGATAGACGAAGCGGCAGTCGTCGTTGCCGCGAAAGGCGGGACCGCTCGCGTTGCCGGCGAGCGCGTCCCGGCAGCCCTGAATCAGCTCGTCGAGGATCGAAGCCGGCATCTCCGTGTAGTTGTGGAAGTTGTACCACTGGCTGATCTGGCACTCGCGCATGCGTTTGAGGCGCTGCAGCCCTCTCAGACAGGCCGCGGCCGTGGCGGAGCAGTCGAGAAACAGAAAGGTGCTGTGGCTGCCCGCGTCGCCGGAGAAGAAAATGCCCGTCTTGGAGTCGAGGAACCCCATGGAGCCGCGCGTGTGCCCGGGGACGTCGACGGCGGTGACGATGCGGCGGCCGAGGTCGAAGCGTCCGCCGTCGTACAGCGGCCGCCACTTGATGGGATGAGGCGGCGTGAAGTCGTCCCGCGTGAACTGCAGGGGGACCCTGCGCAGCGAGCAAAGACGGCTTTCGAACTGGAATTTGCGTTCCACGGCGTTCTGCTCGGCGATCATGCCGGCGTCGCGCGCCGGGATCCAGGCTTCTTCGAAGTCGAGCGCGCCGCCGATATGGTCGAAGTGACCGTGCGTACATACGACGGTCAGAGGCAGGCGGGTCAGTTTTTTCACGAAGGCGCGCAGATTGCCGAGGCCGGTCATCGTGTCGATCAGCAACGCGCCCTGGCGCCCCTCGACAAGATAACAATAGACGCTGCCGCTGCCCTCGAGGCGCAGGATGCCGTCGCCGAAGTCGACGGCTTTGAAAAAATCGCTCCGTTCGTTCACGTCCACCGCTCCTTTCGCGCCGCGGAAAAAAGGTCATATCGCCAAAGATACAACAAAGGCGCCGCCCTGTCCACTGGAAAGAGCGGCGCCTCTCGGCCTTTGCGGGGCGCGCAAAAAAAGTTCCGCCCCGGGCGAACGGGGCGGAACTTTTTTGTCGCGGCGCGAAGCGGCCCGCTACTTTTCGCCGGGCATCTTCCAGCCGTGGTACGTCGTGTGGAGCAGATGATGCGCCTTTTCCGACAGCGGCGCGCCGAGGAACTGTTTGTAGCACTCGAGGACGGACGGGTTCTCGTGCGAAAAGCGCAGCGCCATGCCGCGGTCGATGTCGTAGAGCGTGGGGGCGCGTTTCGGGGCCATTTCCACGCGGTCGTGGATGGGCTGCCCGCCGCCGCCGACGCAGCCGCCGGGGCAGGCCATGACCTCGACGAAATCGTAGCGCACGTCGCCGCGGTCGAGCGCGGCCAGCAATTTGTCGGCGTTGCCGAGGCCGTTGACGACGGCGACCTTGAGCGACGCGCCGGCGATGTCGAACTCGGCCTCTTTCCAGCCGTCCATGCCGCGCACCGATTTGAAGGCGTCGGGTTCGGGGTTTTTGCCGGTGACGAGGAAGAAGGCGCTGCGCAGCGCCGCCTCCATGACGCCGCCGGTGGCGCCGAAGATCGCGCCCGCGCCGCTGCCGACGCCGAGCGGCATGTCGAGCGCTTCGTCTTCGAGGTCCTGCGGCTGGATCTGCAGCGAGCGGATCAGGCGCGACACTTCGCGCGTGGTCAGCGCCACGTCCACGTCCTGTCCCGCGCCGGCGTCGTCCATGCCGGGCAGCGCGCACTCGGCCTTTTTGGCCAGACAGGGCATGATGGAGACGGAGAAGATCCTGGACGGATCGACGCCGAGCGTCTGCGCGTACCAGCTCTTGGCGATGGCGCCGAACATTTGCTGCGGCGACTTGGCCGACGACAGCTGGTCGACGTACTGCGGCCAGTGGCTCTTGACGAAACGGATCCAGCCCGGGCAGCAGGAGGTGAACATCGGGAACTTCTCGCGGTCGCGGTGCTTGAGACGCTCTACGAACTCGCTGCCTTCCTCCATGATCGTGAGGTCGGCGGAGAAGTCGGTGTCGAACACGTAGTCGAAGCCGACGAGGCGCAGCGCCGCGGCCAGACGCGTGACGGTGGCCTCCTCGGGCTTCATGCCGAACTCCTCGCCCCAGGCGGTGCGGATGGCCGGAGCGATCTGGACGAGCACGATCTTTTCGGGATCGTCGATGGCGTCGAGCACTTTCTGCGTGTCGTCGCGTTCGTGCAGCGCGCCCACGGGACAATGAGTGATGCACTGGCCGCACAGGGCGCAGTCGGCGTCTTCGAGACGATAGACGCGGGCCACGTCGACGGTGGTCTTGGCCCCGGTGTTGACCACGTCCCAGACGTTGGCGTGCTGGATCTTGTCGCAGACTTGCACGCAGCGCATGCACTTGATGCAGAGCGAAAAGTCGCGGATGAGCGGAAAATCGGGACTGGTCCGCCGGTCGACGTAATGCTTTTCAAACGGCGTGTCATGGATGTTGAGCTCGTTGGCGATGCGCTGCAGCTCGCAGTTGCCGCTGCGCACGCACGTCGGGCAGTGGTCGTCGTGCTCGGAGAGGATCATGCGCACGTTGGCGCGGCGGGCCTCGCGGGCTTTTTTGCTGTTGGTGTGGATGACCATGCCCTCTTCAACGGGATTGTTGCAGGCCGTGAAGAGCCGCTCGTACCCTTCCACCTCGACGACGCAGACGCGGCAGGCGCCGATCTCGTTGACGCCGGCGAGGAAGCAGAGCGTGGGGATCCTGATCCCCGCGCTCTTGGCGGCGTCGAGGATCGTCGTTCTTTCCGGAACCTGAATGTGTTTGCCATCGATGACGACGTTTACCATTTTTCCACACGCCCCCCCTTGAACACGCCGTAGCCGAAGTGATCGCAGCGCAGGCAGCGGCCGGATTCCTGGCACGCTTCCTGGTCGCTCATCGGCAGCTCCATCAGATCGAAATCGTGGATCCGCTCCGCAGCGGGGCGTTCCACCATGTTCACGCGGCCGCAGGATGCGTGGTCGTCGAAGCGCACCTGCGGCACCTCGATGCCGCTCGTGATGACGTGGTCGAAGCCCAGATACTCGTCGATATTGGCCGCCGCGACCTTGCCGCCGGCGATGGCGCGGATGACCGTGGCAGGCCCGGTGACGCAGTCGCCGCCGGCGAAGATGCCGTCGGCGTTCCTGATGCCGGTGGTGTCCATGCTCTCGATCGCGCCGCGCTTGACGGGGATGCCGTACTGCTCGAACGTGCGCGACTCGATGCCCTGGCCGATGGCCACCAGCACGCGGTCGCAGCGGAAGTCGATCTCCGGCGCGTCCGCGTCGACCGGCGCCGGCCGGCCGTTTTTGAATCCGCCGATGATCTGCGGCTGCGTGCAGAGCGAAACGACCTTGTTGTTTTCGTCCCTGATGATGCGAAGCGGCGCGTGAAGCTCGACGATCTCCACGCCGTCGGCGATGGCGCCTTCCACCTCCTCGGGCAGGGCGGTCATGTCCTCCTTGCGGCGGCGGTAGACGAGGCGCACTGACTTGGCGTGGCACCTTACCGCCGAGCGGGCCACGTCCATGGCGACGTTGCCGCCGCCGACGACGATCACGTCGAGCCCGGTGAAGTCGGGATAATGGTCGTCGCCGATGGCGCGCAGCATCTCCACGGCGGAGATGACGCCCTCGGCCTCTTCGCCCTCGATGCCCAGTTTCTTGTCGATGTGGGCGCCGATGGAAAGGTACAGCGCGTCGTACTGATCGTACAGTTCCTTGACGGAGACGTCGTTGCCGACGCTGATCCCGGTTTTGACGTGGATCCCTGCCGAAAGGAGACCGGCGATCTCGCGGTCGAGCACTTCGCGGGGCAGGCGGTAGGCGGGGATGCCGTAGCGGAGCATGCCGCCCAGCTGCTGACGCTGCTCGTAAACGGTCACGTCGTGCCCCATGATGGACAGATAATAGGCGGCGCTCAGTCCGCCGGGGCCGCCGCCGACGACGGCGACTTTTTTGCCCGTGGCGGGGGCGCGCTTCGGCACGGGGATCGTCTCCTCGTGCTCCACGGCGTAGCGCTTCAAGCCGCGGATGTTGATGGGATTGTCGACCAGCGTGCGGCGGCAGCGAGTCTCGCAGGGGTGCTCGCAGATCATGCCGCACACGGCGGGCAGCGGATTGTCCTTGCGGATCAGCTGCACGGCGTCGCCGTAACGGCCGGCATGGATCAGGGCGATGTAGCCGGGAATGTCCACGTGCGCCGGGCACAGCGAGACGCAGGGCACGGGCTGGTTTTGCAGGCACATGCAGCGGCCGTGCTGAATGTGTTCGACGAAGTCGTCGCGGAAGCCGCGCACGCCTTTGAGCACCATGCGGGCGGCTTCCTGTCCGATGGCGCAGTCCGAGGTGAGGTAGACGCTCTCGGCCGTTCGCTCGATGGTGTCGATGGTGCCCATGTCGGCGCGGCCGTCCAGCACGGAATTGAGAAGTTCTTCCAGACGGCTGAGGCCGACGCGGCAGGGCACGCACTTGCCGCACGACTGCGAGTGGCAGATGTGCAGGAACGAAACGGCCAGATCGACCGGACACAGTTCGGGAGGACTGGCCTGAATGCGGCGCTCCATGTCCTTGTACAGGCCTTCGACGGTCGTCTGCGCCTGATTCTTTGTGACGATGCTGAGTCTGCTCACGATTCTTCCCCCTGTTTTGGAAAATATGCCTTTTCGCCGGTCCCCTCCGAATCTCCGGTTCAAGGCATGCTGTTTTTGCGAAAGCGTTCTTTTTCTCTATCTCTGCAAAAAACAGTAATATAATCCTATTCTAGACAATATGGGGAAAAGTTTCAATAGGGAATTATTTTTCTCAAATTGATTTGATGAGACTAACTTGATCTGGGCTTATAAAACGCAAACGGCATTTTGCATCATAATAATGTAAAACGCCGCATGGCTTTTTGGCTCTTGGAACGATTCGGTTTCATGCAAATCCTCAATAGAACGGTTTCACGCCGAGCGTTCCGCACTCCGAGGGGGCAGCCGCTCGGGGCTATCTTTTCCGTTGTGCGCTCTGCGAGCTCGTTTTGTGGATTCCCCGCCGGCATTTTGGCCGTTTGATATCTCAGTCAAGGTACAATAGATCTCCTGAAAGCAAAAGATCCGGAAACGGACGCATGGATCATAGTCCGCTTTCGGATCCTTGTTGAGATCGAGCGTTTGATGGGAATTTCTTCATCCGTTTGTCAGCCGCCCAGATAGGCTTTTTTGATGGCGGGAGAGTCGAGCAGTTCGCGCCCGGTGCCGGTGGCGACGATGCGGCCGGTTTCCAGCACGTAGCCGCGGTCGGCGATGGAGAGCGCCATGCGCGCGTTCTGTTCGACGAGCAGGATCGTGGCGCCGTTCGCGTGCAGATTGCCGATGATGTCGAAAATGGCTTCGACGAGCAGCGGCGCCAAGCCCATGGAGGGCTCGTCGAGCATGAGCAGCTTGGGACGGCTCATCAGCGCGCGTCCCATGGCGAGCATCTGCTGCTCGCCGCCTGAGAGCGTGCCGGCCACCTGACGGCGGCGTTCCTTCAGGCGCGGGAAAAGCGCGAAGACTTTTTCCAGATCGGCGGCGATGATCTGCGCGCCGGCGGCATGGCGCGTGTAGGCGCCCATTTCCAGATTTTCCTGCACCGACATGTGCAGAAAGACGCGGCGCCCCTCGGGGACCTGCGCCAGGCCGAGCTCGACCACCTTGTAGGGCGGCACTTTCGCCAGCCGGCGGCCGAAGAAAGAGACGCCGCCCGTGCGCGGCAGCAGGCCGGAGATGGCGTTCAGCGTCGTGGATTTGCCGGCGCCGTTGGCGCCGATCAGCGTGACGATCTCGCCCTGAAAGACTTCGAAGGAAATGCCCTTGATGGCGTGGATGCTGCCGTAAAAGACGTGAACATCGTCGACTTTGAGGATTGGATCGGCCATGGTTAGCCCTCCTTCTGCCGGCCGAGGTAGGCCTCGATGACGGCGGGGTCGCTCTGGATGTCCGCCGGCGCGCCCTTGGCGATGACGCGCCCGAAGTTGAGCACGCAGATGCCCTCGCACAGGTTCATGACCAGATTCATGTCGTGTTCGATGAGCATGATGGCGATCGGGAACATCTCGTGCACGCGGCGGATGCTGTCGATCAGCTCGCGCGTTTCCGAGGGATTCATGCCTGCCGCCGGCTCGTCGAGCAGCAACAGCGACGGGTAGGTGGCGAGAGCGCGCACGATCTCGAGGCGGCGCTGCGCGCCGTAGGGCAGCGAACCGGCCTTGACGTCGGCCAGACCCTGCATGTCGAAGATGGACAGCAGCTTGAGAGCGCGGCGATGGGCGGCCAGTTCCTGGCGGCGGTAGCGCGGCAGGCGCAGGATCGCGCCGAACAGGCCGTAGTGGATGTCGTTGGTCATGGCGACTTTGACGTTGTCGGCGACGCTGAGGTTCTTGAAAAGTCGGATGTTCTGGAACGTGCGGGCGATGCCGAGGCGGTTGGCCTGCGCCGGCGTCATGCCGGCGGTATCCTGCCCGTCGAGCAGCACGGTGCCCGTGGTGGGGTGGTAGACTTTGGTGAGCAGGTTGAAGACCGTCGTCTTGCCGGCGCCGTTGGGACCGATCAGCCCGGCGATCTCCGTGCGGCCGATGGTGAGGTTGAAGTTCTCGACGATCTTCAGACCGCCGATCGTCAGTCCGAGATTGACGCACTCCAGGATCGGGGCGCGTCCGGCGTCGCGCTCGGGAACCAGCGCGCGCGAGGGGACGGGAACGAGTTTAGTGGCCATGGAGGGCTTCCTCCTTTGAGGCGCGGCCGAAAAGTTTCAGCCGCGCGAAGAAATTCCTCACGGCCGCGTTGTTGGAGCCCAGCATGATGGCGATCAGCAGCACCGCGTAGATCAGCATGCGGTAATCGCGGAACTCGCGCAGCTTTTCCGGCAGGATCGTCAGCGCCGCGGCGGCGACGATGGAGCCGAGCATGTTGCCCTGGCCGCCCAAAACAACGAAGACGAGGATCAGGATCGAAGTGTTGAAGTCGAACTTGTTGGCGACGATCGTGGAGTAGTTCATGGCGAACAGGCAGCCGGCCGCGCCCGCCAGCGCCGCGGAAACGACGAAGGCGGTCATCTTGTACCTGGTGACGTCGATGCCGACGCTCTCGGCGGCGATACGGTCGTTGCGGACGGCCTGGAAGGCGCGCCCCATACGGCTGTTGATGAGATTGTAGACGACGACCAGCGCGATCATCACCAGCGCGAAGCCGGCGCCGAACGTGGCGATCTTGCGGATGCCGCCGACGCCCATCGGGCCGCCGACGATCAAACGGCCGCCGGGCAGCAGCCCCGTTGTGTCGGCCAGCATGCTGAAGTGCAGCCCCGCCTTGTCGACGCCCATGTAAAAGTTGTTCAGCACGCTTTTGATGATCTCGCCGAACGCCAGCGTGACGATGGCCAGGTAATCGCCCTTGAGCCGCAGCACGGGAATGCCGATCAAAAAACCGGCCAGCGCCGCGAACGCCGCCCCCGCCGCCATGGAAACGGACAGACGCAGGGGCGCAAAGGGGACGAGATCTTGCAGCAAGATGGCGCAGGCGACGCCCGTGAACGCGCCCACGGACATGAAGCCGGCGTGCCCCAGCGACAGCTCGCCGAGCACGCCCACCACCAGATTCAGCGCTACGGCCATGACCATGTAGGCGCAGATCGGCACCAGCATCCCCCTCATGGACGAACTGAGCGTCCGCGTCGAGATCATGGTCTGGAGAACGACGTAGGCCAGCGCCACCAGCGCGTACGTGCCGTAAACGCGGCGGGCTTCGGGTCTTTTGAGGTTGATCAGACGTTTCACGGCTACACCTTTTCCTGCATCTGACGGCCCAGCAGTCCCGCGGGCTTGACCAGCAGCACCACGATCAGCACGGCGAAGACCACGGCGTCGGAGAGCTGCGTGGAGATGTATGCCTTGGCGAAGATCTCGATCACGCCCAGCAGCAGCCCGCCCAGAAAAGCGCCGGGAATGGAGCCGATGCCGCCGAAAACGGCCGCCGTGAACGCCTTGATGCCCGGCAGCGAACCCGTCGTCGGCATCAGCGTCGGATAGGCCGAGCACAGCAGCGCGCCGGCTGCGGCCGCCAGCCCGGAACCGATGGCGAACGTCAGGGAAATGGTGGCGTTGACGTTGATGCCCATCAGCAACGCCGCGCCCTTGTCTTCCGAACAGGCGCGCATCGCCTTGCCCATGCGCGTGCGTCCGACGAACCACGACAGCGCCGTCATGATCGCCAGACAGGAGACGATCGTCACGATCGTCACGTGAGAGATGGAAAGCCGGCCGCCGAACAGTTTGACCGCGCCGTGCCCGACCACCGAGGGGAACACCTTGGGATTCGACGTCCACAGCAGCAGCGCCGTGTTCTGCAAAAAGTAACTGACGCCGATGGCCGTGATCAGCACCGCCAGCGACGGGGCCTGGCGCAGCGGCTTATAGGCCAGCTTTTCCACGACGATGCCCAGCAGCGTGCAGACCGCCATGGCCAGAACGACGCCGGCGATCGCCGGCAGGTGGAAGCGAAACACGGCGTAGAAACAGACATAGGCGCCGACCATGATCACGTCGCCGTGAGCGAAGTTGAGCATCTTGGCGATGCCGTAGACCATGGTGTAGCCCAGCGCGATGATTGCGTAGATGCTGCCCAGGCCGACGCCGCTGATAAAGAAGTTCAGAAAGGTCATGAGTTCACCTCGAAAGATCTCGCAAAAAAGTGGAAAAGCGGCGAACGGCGGGATGGAGCCGTTCGGAAGAGAAAAGCGAGAGCGTCGCCGAAAGGACCGGTCAGGCCGGCCTTCCGGCGACGCTCTCAGGCGAGGCGGAACGGCGCGCCGTCCGCTTCCGCCCGTGAAACTTAATCGAGCCCGACGTAAGCGCCGTTTCTGATGATCATGCCCTTGGGATCCTTGGAGATCTCGCCGTTGGCCTTCCACGTCATGTTGCCGCCCGTCAGTCCGTTGAACGTCATCGTCGTGAACTGCCCGATCATCAGCTCGCAGAGCTTCTCGGCGTTCATGTCGGGCGCGGCCTTGGCGTTTTCGAGCGCCTGTTTGTAAGCGTAAACGCAGTCGTACGCGTCGGCGGCGAACTGATTGGGGACTTCGCCGAAACGCTTCCGATACTCGGCCACGAAAGCGGCCGTGCGCTCGTCCGTGGAATCTGCGTTGAACGGCGTCAGCAACATGACGCCTTCGGCCAGATCCTTGTTGAAGCCTTCCATGGTCAGGATGCCGTCCATGCCGTCCACGCCGAACCACTTGGGCGCGAAGTTCATGGCCGCCGCCTGAGCGAGGATCAGCGAGGCGTGCTGATAGTACATGGGCAGGAAGACCAGCTCCGCGCCGGACTTCTGGGCGTCGGCCAGCTGCACCGAGAAGTCGGTGTCGTTGCCGTCGGCGAACGTGGTGTCGCTGACCACTTCGAGGCCGGCTTCGGCCGCCTTGGTCGCGAATGTGTCATGAATGCCCTTGGAGTACACGTCGTCGTTCTTCCAGATCACGGCGACTTTCCTGGCCAAAGCTTTGCCGGCGATGTACTGTGCGGAGGCGGAGCCCTGATTGGGATCGACGAAGCACATCTGGAACACGTTGTCCTTGCCGGCGGTCACGGCGACGGCCGAAGCGGAAGGAGTGAGCGCGAAGATGCGGTCGGCGAAGTTCTCGGCGGCCGTCGCCTCGCAGGGTTTGGACGTGACCGAGCCGAGCGAGAGCTGCATGTCCCAGTCCTTGAGGGCGTTGTAGGCGTTGACGGCCTTTTCGGCGTCGTGCGTGTCGTCCTCGTAATTCAGCTCGAACCGAATGCCGCCGGCCGCGTTGATCTCGTCGACGGCGATCTGCGCGCCGTTCTTGGCGGCGTTGCCGTAAATGGCGGCGCCTCCCGTCAGCGGAGCCGTGCCGCCCAGCTTGAAGGCGTCGGCGCCGAAGGCGCAGCCAGCCATCATGGAGGCGGCGAAAACGAAAGCGAATACATCCTTTTTCATCGTGTAAAACATCCTTTCAGCGAGAATTTGCAGAGCATGCGCTTTCAGGCAGGTCTGCCGACGCGAAAGACGCATGAGCTTTCCCCGGCAGCTTGGGGGGAGAGGCGCAGCGCCCTTTCCCGTCGATATGAAAATGAATTATATGAGCGGCTCAGCGAAAAGTAAACTGTCGACGGCGTTAAAATAAGTAATATTGCAATTATTTCGTTAATTCAAGCCTAAAGATTAGACGGTAAATAATAAAATAATCGGAATATTTATTCTAATACTACTTCTTTATAGTATAGCCAAACTTCCCGTACCTCAGTTATAATGCACCCGAGGTGATGGAGAATGCCCGTAAAATACGAGATCACATCGGAACAGCAGGCGGAAATCGAAGCAGCGCGGAAAAAGAATCGCAACAAGAAGATCGAAGCCAAACTG
>NZ_RAWT01000055.1:0-17541 GCF_003612005.1 Pyramidobacter sp. CG50-2 | reverse complement strand
CCAAGCTCGTGCAGAACATCACCGGCGACGTCATCAACCAGATCAACACCACCACCAGCAATCCGGTGACGAACATCAGCGCCAAGTTCGGCGTGACCGCGGAAACGGGCACGAAAAAGACCGTGACGCTGGCCAAGGACACCGAACCGACCGTGAAGTTCGAAGGCGACGGAACCTACATCAAGTCCGCCATGACGGCCGACGGCGTGAAGTACAATCTGGATACGACCGCGCTGAATAACGCCATCACCAACATCACGAACCCGCTCGTCACCGCCGGCCTGAAATTCGACGCGAACGTCGGCGGAGTGCAGACGAACAAACTCGGCAGCACGATAAAGATCCAAGGCGCCGGAACCGAAACCGACGACAAGTATTCCGGCGAGAACGTCAAGACCAAGATCGCCCAGGATACTGCCGGCAACACCACCATCGACATCCTGCTGAACAAAGACCTGAAAGCCGCAAGCGTCATCGTCGGCAAAGACGGCAAGGACGGCAAGATCGGAGTGGCGGGAGCCAACGGCAAAGACGGCGTGACCATCTGGAGCGAGGGCCCCACGGGACAGAACGGCGTCGACGGCCATATCGGCCTGACCGGGAAAGACGGAGCCAGCGCCGACATCCACGTGAAAGACGGAGCCCCCGGCCTCGACGGAACGACCCTGACCCGTATCGTGTACGAAGACAAGAACGGCACGAGTCACGAAGTGGCCACCCTCGACGACGGCCTGAAGTACGCCGGCGACGACGGCCAGGGCGACGCGAGCAAAATCATCGCGAAGAAACTGAACACGCGCCTTGACATCGTCAGCGGCGCGGACGCAACCAAACTGACCGACGGCAACATCGGCGTGAACAACGTCGGCGGGAAGCTGAAAATCCAGCTCGCGCAGAACCTGAACCTGGGAAGCTCCGGCAGCGTGACCAGCGGCAGCAGCGTCCTGAACGCCGGCGGCCTGACCATCACCAACGCGTTGGATCCGACCAAGACCGTGAGCCTGACGGACGCCGGATTGAACAACGGCAACCACCAGATCACCAACGTCGCCAGCGGCGGCACCACAGAAACCAACGCCGCCAACATCAAAGACGTGAAAGACGCGATTGCCGCTTCACAGACCACCCTGACCGACAAAGGTCTGAAGTTCGCCGGCGACAGCGGGACCTCCGTCGGCAGAAAACTCGGAGAGACCCTGAAGATCAGCGGCGGAGCGGACGTCTCGAAACTTGCGGACGACAATATCGGCGTAATCACCGATCCCGCCAACGGCGAACTGAAAGTGAAACTGGCGCGGAACCTCAATCTGACGGCAGCCGGCAGCCTGACCATCGGCGACACTCTGCTTAACGGCAGCGGTCTGACGATTACCGGCGGCCCCGTCATCACCAAGACCAGCGTGAACATGGGCGGCCAGGTCGTCCACGGCGTCGCCAACGGCGCCGCCGCGACCGACGCAGTCAACTACGGCCAGCTCAAGGCCGTGGAGAACAAGATCGACCAGACCAGCACCACGGTGAACAAGGGGCTCACCTTCAAAGCCGACGATACCAACACCGTCAACAGGAAACTCGGCGAGACCCTCCACGTCGCCGGCGACGGCAGGAACACCGAGACCAGAGTCGACGGCGGCAAAGTTGTCGTCGCCCTCAAGAACGAGCTGAAATTCGACGTGACCGGGACGGCAAACAAGCTCACCATCAACAAGGACGACAAAGGCACCATCAACGGCCTGAGCAACACCGCCTGGAACCCCTTGAGCATCACCTCCGGCCAGGCGGCTACCGAAGACCAGCTCAAGGCCGTGGACGACAAGATCGCCGCCATCTCCACCGACACACTGAAGAGCTGGGACGCCCAGATCGACGGCGTGAAAGTGAAAACCGTCAGCAAGACCGACAACGTCCTCAACTTCAAGAAAGGCAGCAACATCAAGCTGAGCGACGACAGCGGCGCCATCAAGATCTCCGTCGTCGACGCTCCGAATTTTGCCGGCAAAGTGACAGCGAGAGGCTTCGACGCGACGGGCAACAAGATCGAAAACGTCAAAGCCGGGACCGTGAGCCAGACCAGCGGCGACGCGATCAACGGCGCGCAGCTGTGGAAGACCTCAAGCAGCGTCGCTGCCCACCTCGGCGGCGGCTCATCCGTCAACCCCGACGACTCCATCAGCGCGCCCACCTACAAGTTCAAGTACGTGAACGGCGGCAGCTACAACACCGTCGGCGACGCCTTGAGCGCCGTAGACAAACAGTTCGGCAACGTCTACAACCAGATGGGCGAACTGAGAGGCAGCATCAAGACCACCGGCGCGCTCGGCTCCGCGCTGAGCGCCTTGAAACCGATGCAGTACGACCCCGTCGAGCCCAGCCAGATCATGGCCGGCTTCGGAGCGTACAAGGGCGAATACGCCCTGGCCCTCGGCTTTGCGCACTACGTGAAGGAAGACTTCATGGTCCACGCCGGCGTGTCGGTCTCGCACCACGGCGAGTCGATGGCCAACGCCGGTCTGACGTGGAAGATCGGCAGGAAGGAAGACAAGGAAGGGATCCCCGCGCGCTACCGCAAGGGCCCCATGAACAGCGTCTACGTGATGCAGAAGGAGAACGCTCAGCTGCAGGCTCAGGTCGCTTCGATGGAGAAGACCAACTCTCGTCAGGCCGAGGAGATCGCGGAGATGAAGGCTTCGCAGAAGGAAATGCAGGAGCGGATGGAGCGCTTGGAGCGTCTGCTTCGCGCTTCGGGCAAAATCAAGTAAAAACGGAAACAAGAACTGACGCGGAGAAGCGGAGAAATGCAAAAGCAAGAAAAATGACGCCGCTTCCGCAGCGGAGAAAAAACTGAAACAGCGATACGGAAAAGGCGCGACGATCATTGATTTCGATCGCCGCGCCTTTTCCATATAGAGTTTTGTGTTGTGTTTTGCGGTTTACTGGCGGGGAGTGTCGATGATCACGGCGCCGCGAGGATCGAACGAGGCCTGGGCGCTGGCACCGCCGGCGCAGATCTGGGTGCCGGGCAGGAAGGGAACGGACAGGCTCAGGACGGGGCACGGATCGCCGACCGCCAGTTCGGCGTGATAGTCGAGTCGATCGCCCTCGAAGAGGCAGCGCAAGACGCGGATCGGCAGGCTGTTCTCCTGTCCTTCCAGGCTGAGGTTCTCGGGGCGTACGATCAGCAGGGCGTCCTTTCCGACCTGCGGCGGGTTCTGTTTGCCGAGTCGCGCCCTGACCTGGCAGCCCGCAATTTCAAAGACGCCCATGTCGCCCTCGGCCGCGGCGAGGACGCCGGGGATCAAGTTGGCCTGGCCGATGAAGTCGGCGACGAACGGCGAGGCCGGATCGGCGTAGATGTCCATAGGTGTGCCGACCTGCTCGATGCGGCCGCGGTTCATAACCATGATGCGGTCCGACATGGTCAGGGCTTCTTTCTGGTCGTGGGTGACGTAGAGACAGGTCAGCCCCAGTTCCTGCTGGATGCGGCGGATCTCCGCGCGCATGTGGATCCGCAGCTTGGCGTCGAGGTTGGAAAGCGGCTCGTCCATCAGCAGCAGTTTGGGACGCAGGACGAGAACGCGCGCCAGCGCCACGCGCTGCTGTTCGCCGCCGGAAAGCTGGTTGGGATAGCGGTCTTCGGCTTTTTCCAGTCCCACGAGCGCCAGCCCTTCGCGCACTTTCTTGGCGATCTCGGAGCGGCCGAGGCCGCGGACTTTGAGCCCGTAGGCGACGTTCTCGAAGATCTTCATGTGCGGGAACAGCGCGTAGTTCTGGAAGACGAAGCCGATGTTGCGCTCGTTGGCCGGCATGGTGGTGATGTCCGCGTCGCCCATGAGGATCTGCCCCGAGGTGGGGATCTCAAAGCCGGCGACCATGCGCAGCGTCGTGGTCTTGCCGCAGCCGGACGGGCCGAGGAAGGTCAGAAACTCTCCCGTGGTGACCGAAAGATTAACGTTTTGGACAGCGTGAAATTTTTCTCCGTCCTTCATGAAAACTTTATTGATATCGTTCAGAGTCAGTGAAACGGACATCAGCGAATTCCTCCTCCCGCATTGCCGGTGCGGCACAGAAGCCGGGCCAGAAGCGCCATCACGCCGCTGGCGATAAAAACAAGCACGATCAGCACGATCGAAAAGGCGCACGCCTGCGCGAACTGAAGTTCGGTCATGCACTCGAGGATACGCGTCGTGATCAGGCTCCAGCGCACGGAGACCAGGAAGATGGTGGCGCTGATCGCCGTCATGGAGTGGATGAACAGGTAGCGCATGCCGGCCAGTATGGCGGGGAGCACCAGCGGCAGCGTCACCTTGCGGAACGTCCGCGCCGAGGAAGCCCCCAGACTCGCCGAGGCCTCTTCGATGGACGGGTCGATCTGCTGCAGCGAGGCGACGACGTTGCGGATACCGGCGGAGGAATAGCGGAACACGTAGGAAGCGACAAGGATCGAAACCGTGCCCGTCAGCACCAGCGGCTTGTCGTTGAAGGCGATCACGTAGGCGATGCCGACCACCGTGCCCGGCAGCGCGAAGTTGAGCAGCGAGACCGTCTCCAGCGTCTTATGCCCTTTGACCTTCAGACGTTCTGTGGCGTAGCCGACCAGAACGGCGAGCAGGCCGCCCAGCGGCGTGCCGATGCAGGCGATGATCAGCGTGTCCTTGATGGCCTTGCGCCCGAAGTTGAACACGTAGGCGTAGTTTTCCGACGTCAGCGCGTTGTTGATGCCCCAGACCTTGACGATCGAGCCCCAGAAAATCAGCGCGTAGATGTAGACGACGAAGGTCATTACCGCCGCGATCAGGCCGATGATGCAGGCCGCGGGAAACGGCCCCGGCCCTTTCACGCTGCTGCGGCCGCCGGCCTTGCCCGAGATGGTCACGAAACTTTTTTTGCTCAGCCAGCAGTACTGGAGCGCGTAGACGACGAGCGCGGGCACCAGCAGCACGAAGGAGAGCGCCGCGCCGCCCTTGAGGTCGTACATGCCCGTGATCTGCAGATACGCCTGCGTCGGCAGCACGGGAAACGCGTGCCCGGCCAGGACCAGCGGCGTGGCGAAGTCCGCCAGCGAGCAGGCGAAGACGAGCAGAAAGGCGTTCGCCAGCCCCGGCGCCGACAGCGGCAGCGTCACCGTGCGGAAGACCCGCAGCGGCGAAGCCCCCATCGAATAGGCCGCGTCCTCCAGATTGGAGTCGATGCGGCTGAGGATCGTCGTCAGCGTCATGAAGGCGACGGGGTAGAACGTGAGCGTTTCCGAGAGGAACGTGCCCCAGAAGCCGTAGAAGTTGAAGTTTTCGAGCCCGAGCAGCTTGATCAGAAGGCCGTTCGGCCCCAGAGAGAGTGTCAGCGCGATGCTGCTGGTAAAAGGCGGCGAGATCAGCGGCAGCATGGAAATAATGGAGAGCAGCCATTTGAACCAGCCCGGCAGAGAAAGGCGCGTCACCGCGTAAGCGAAAACAAAGCCCAAGACCGTGCCGGAAACGGCCACGCAGCCGCCCAGCAGCAAGCTGTTGATCAGCGCCTGCCGGTCGTACCAATTGGTGAGGACCGGCGCGAGATTGGCAAGGGTGAATCTGCCGTCGACCCAGAACGCGATCCACAGCAGACGAAGAGCCGGATAGACCACGAAAATCCCCAGAGCGATCCAGAGCGCGGCGATCACGGCCCGAGTGGCGGGATCCAAACGGGGGCGAGTAGAAAGACTGTGCGTCAAAGTTTTTCACCTGCTTCAGTCGAAATATCACGTACGGGCTGCGTCCGATGGAGCGGCAGCCTGCCGGACCGTCAAAAAAAGGGGCTCCGCGAGGAGCCCCGGATAAATTGCCGCGCTACTTGATGACCTCGTTCTTCCAGCGCTCCACGAACTCGTCGCGCTTGGCGCCCTTCCATGCCACGTCGGTCTCGACAAGGTTGATCGCGTTCAGATCGAGCAGAGGGTTGTCGGTTGTGACGTCGGTGCGGGTGGGAACGTAGTTGATCTTGTTGGCGACGATGAAATCGGCAAAGCTCTTGCTGACCATCCAGTCGGCGAACTTCTTGGCGTCCTCGAGGTTCTTGGCTCCGTGCACGACGCCGCAGCCTTCGATGCCGTAGGACACGCCATCCTTGGGATAGCTGATCACCACGGGGTAGCCCTGCTGCTGGATGTCGAGCGCGTCGACGATGTAGAAAATGCCGGAAGCGCACTGACCGGTCGCGATCGGCATGGCGCCGCCCGCGCCGCTCTTCGTGTACATCTGGATGTTGGCGTGCAGCTTCTTCTGATACTTGAAAGCTTCGTCTTCGCCCATGATCTTCACCAGCGAGAAAATACGCTCCGTCGCCGTGCCGGACGTGCGGGCGTCGGCCATCTGCAGACCGTTCTTGTATCTGGGATCGAGCAGATCGTTCCAGGTCGCGGGAGCCTGCATCTCGTTCTTCTTGAGGAAATCCTCGTTCGTCAGGAAGCACAGCGGGATGATGCCGATGCCCGTCCAGTAGCCGTCCGCGCTGCGGAACTTGGCGGGGATCGCCTCGACGCCCTGAGGCAGGTACTTCTCGAAGACGCCCTGCGTGACGATCGCTTCATAGGTATCGGCCGGTCCGCCGATCAGCACGTCGACCTGAGGATTGTTCTTCTCGGCTTCGAGGCGCGTCTTGGCCTCGCCGGAAGACAAACGCAGGAAATTGACGTGGATCCCCGTCTCCTGCTCGAACGCCTGAGTCACCTTGGAAACGTACTTCTCCGGCATGATCGAGTAGGCGTTGATCTCCGCCGCGCTTGCGGGCAGAGCCGTCAGCCCCAACAACAGAACGAGTGCAGCAAACTTTTTCATCACCGAAACATCCTTTCTGAAATGATTGAGATGAGACGCCAGATGGAACGTAAACATTATAGCGCAGATAGTCAGTGATTCCAAGTGAGATCCAACAGATAAAAATGACCGGAAAACCGAAAAAGGGCGAAGGGGAATCGTTCGTTGGCGCTGTTGCAATTTTTACCTTTGTGAGCGAAAATCCTGTATGGGCAACGCGCACCTAAGCGCAGTCGAAATTTGTGCAATCACAGTTTAAATTATATTTTTAAGGAGGAGTTTTCATGGGATTGTTTTCTGTGGCGAAGCGTCTTGCGTTCATCGGGATCTGTTCGTTGGCGCTGAATGTCGGCGGCTTGAGGACGGCGAGTTTGGCCCGCACGGTCGAGTCGATGAACTTCACCTACGTGCAGTCGCCGCTGAACGTGCCTTCCATCGTCGAGAAAGCGCGGGGCAGCTTTGCCTCGTACTTCAAAGAACTGGGCCTGCCGGTGAACTACGCCAACCTGACCGCCGGACCGCAGCAGACGGCGGCCCTCGCTTCCGGCGACCTGCAGATCCTCAACGCCGTCGGCGGCACCTCGGTCATCCTGGCGGCGGCCAACGGCGCCGACGTCAAGATCATCAGCATGTACAGCCGTTCGCCCAAGGCGTTCATGCTGTTCTCCAACGACGCGGCCATCGATTCGCCGGCGGCGCTGAAGGGCAAGACCGTCGCCGGTCCCAAAGGCACCAATTTGCATGAATTGCTGGTCGCATACCTCAAAACCGGCGGCCTGACCATCGACGACGTCAAATTCGTCAACATGGGGATCCCCGCGGCGCTGGCCGCCCTCGAAGGCGGCACAATCGACGCGGCGCTGCAGGCCGGCCCCAGCGCCTACAACTGCATGAAGTCGGGCAAACATCTGATCACCGACGGCGACGGACTGATCGCGGCACTCATCGCCACGGCCACCAGCCAGAAATTCTACGACGAGAACAAAGAGTTGGTCGAAACGTTCGAGAGGGCGCAGCGCTCGGTCCTGCAGTTCATCGCCGAAAATCACGATGAAGCCATGAAGATGACGGCCGAGGCGACCGGCCTGAGCGTGGAAGCCGTGGAGGAAATGTTCCCCATGTACGATTTCGCCATGGACGTCTCCGAAAAAGACGTCGAAGACCTGAAGAAAACGGAACAGTTTCTGCTCGACAACGGCATGATCGACAAGGAGATCGACGTGAAGACGCTTTTCTTGAAGCGCTGAGGCAATGATAAGCAACAAAAAAGGACTGCTTTTCAGCAGTCCTTTTTTGTTGCTTCGGTATAGTGATAACTCACGACGGAGGAACCGTAAAACCTAGAGATACACTCCGCGCATTTCCGTGGCGTCGGCGACGCGTTTGATGGCGGCCAGGAACGCCGCGCGGCGCATCTTCACGTTGTGCGTCTGAGCGTAGTCCCAGACCTTCTTGAAATTGTCCTTCATGATGCTCAGCAGACGGTTGTTGTAGTCCTCTTCGGACCAGAAGAAACCGCCGAGATCCTGGCACCACTCGAAGTAGGATCCGATCACGCCGCCGGAGTTGGCGAGGAAGTCGGGAACGACGAGGATGCCTTTCTGATCGAGGATCTTGTCGCCTTCGGGCGTGGTGGGGCCGTTCGCGCCTTCGACGATGTACTTGGCCTTGATGTCGCCGGCGTTCTTCTCGGTGATGACGCCTTCCAGCGCGCAGGGCAGGAAGATGTCGCAATCGCACGTCTGGATGGAATCGATCATCGTGACGCCCGGTTCCTTGTCAAGACCCGTCAGGAGTTTCTTGGGGTTGGAAGCGATCAGTTTGAACGCCTTGGCGATGTCGATGCCGTTCTCATTGTAGTAAACGCCGGTGATGTCGCTGATGGCGACGACCTTGGCGCCGGCTTCGGCGAGGGTCTTGGCGGCGAAGGACCCGACGTTGCCGAATCCCATCACGGCGCACTTCATGCCCTTGATGTCCTTGCCGAGGGCCTTCATGAATTCGATGGCGCAGGTGGCGACGCCAAGGCCGGTGGCCGCGTTGCGGCCCTTGGAACCCCAGAGGGGAATGGGCTTGCCGGTGAAGATCGCCGGTTCGAGACGACCGCGCATGCGGCTGATGGTGTCCATGAACCAGGTCATGACCTGACCGTTGGTGTTCACGTCGGGCGCGGGAACGTCCGTCCAGGCGCCGACGACCGGTTCGATGCGGGCCGCATAGGTGCGGCTCAGGCGCTCGAGCTCCTTCTTGGAGAGCTTCAGCGCGTCGACGCGCACGCCGCCCTTGCCGCCGCCGTAAGGGATGCCGGCCAGCGAGCACTTCCACGTCATCATGAAAGCGAGAGCTTCGCACTCGTCAAGGCACACGTCCTGATGGAAACGCACGCCGCCCTTGGCGGGGCCGACGGCGCTGTTGTGAGCGACGCGGAAACCTTCGAAGACCTTGATGGAACCGTCGTCCATTTCAACGGGGACGGAGACGCAGGTCTTGCGCTCGGAATGGGCGAGGATGTCGGTGATCCCCTCGTCAAGCCCCATTTCCTCAGCTGCGCCGTAGAAGTTCTCGAGTGCCGTGCGAAGGAGTACATTGTCAGACTTACGTTTTACCAAAGCCATAGCAAAACACCTCCTGAGATTTAGCGGTAAAATACCGCTTCAAACCGAACACATGCTACATCAATCACAATTTTATTTTAACACTCTTTCCTGGTGAGTCCAGTGCGTTTATGTGTATACATGTCTTGCTCATAAGTTATGAATATTGACCGCTACTGTAATTATTGGCGTTTGCTGATTTTAGATGAAAAATAACTATATATTATCCAGCTTTTTGCTTTGCGGCGATAAATATTTATAAAGCCTTTAATATATCTTTGAGCGGCGCACGTGAATGATCTCAGGAGGAATTTCGAAGCGTTCGTTCTGTCTCGGCTCAGAAAAGCCGGGCGAATGCGAGGCATTCGTCCGGCCAGAGAAACGATTTTTCGAATTGTGCGCGGCGGGAGCAAGGCGAGCGCACAAAATGGCAGAGCACCGCACCGTCGGGCAGGAGCGGTCATTGCGAAAGATTATGGCGTTCACTGAGCCTGTGCGCGAAAAAAAGCGCCGCCTTTTCCTCGGCGCGGTTTTGCGGCGTGTGGCAATCGTAGACGAACGCCGGCGGGATGTTGCGGAGCACGAACGAGATTCTGACCGATTCGAAAAGATGGCAGAAAAGACGGTGCATTTGTCGGGAATATTGATAGGCGATGAATTGGCCGCTGGGTTTTAAGCATGCCACCACGCCCTGGAGGATTTTGCCGGAAACTTCTCTTGGGAGCGTTGTCCAGGGAAGGCTGGAAATGATCACGTCCAGCGAACGTGGCCTGATGACCTGCGCGAGGTCGCAGGCATCTGGGAACACGGCGATCTTAAATCTGTTTTCGATTTTTTCGCGCAGTTTCCGGTCCAGTTCGAAGACGGAAAGACAGGCATCGGGAGAGATTTTCCTGAGGAGCGCTTCCGTGACAACTCCGGTGCCGGCGCCGAGTTCGGCAACGTCGGTCACTGCGGCCCAGTCCGTGAGTTTGAGCATCTCCTGAACGAGAAAGTGAGAACTGGGCGCGACGCTGCCGATCTGTCCCGGCTGCGCGATAAAACGGCGCAGGAAAAGCAGGGTGCTCCAGCGGGGGAGCAGGGGAATCGGTTCTTTATCCATGAAGGGGCCTCCGAATTGTCGTGAAGGGATGAACGAGGCGTTGAAGTCGTTCCGTAAAATGTGAATAATATTGTATCATAGATCCGCGGGCTGCATGAGGCGGAATGTCGGCAGCGCCGCGCGGCGTTAAGAAAAGCGCGGGCTTAAGTATAAAACAGTTGACACTCCCCGTGGCAATTTTTAGAATCAGATTCTTCAGTGATCGAGTCGTTATTACAGAGGTGCCGGGATGGATCTTGTCGTAGCGTTCGTCTTTTTCGCAGGAGCGATGGCGGTGGGGCTCGGCTGTCGTCTGCCCATGTTCTGGGCGATGACCGTCGGCTATTTCGCTTTTGTCGCCGTGGGGCTGCATCGGGGGTACCGTCTTGGCGTCCTGTTGAAAATGTCATGGCCGGGCGCGAAGAATTCTCTGATCGTCATTCGCGTTTTGCTGTTGATCGGCATGTTGACGGGGCTGTGGCGTTCGGCGGGGACTTTCGCTTTCCTGGTAACGTGGGGAATGCGCCTGATCAGGCCTTCGCTGTTTATCCTCGCCGCCTATGCGCTTTCCTGCGGATTGTCCTACGCGATCGGCACCTCGTTCGGCGTCGCCGGCACTCTCGGCGTCGCCCTGATGGCTTTGGCCCGCGGCGGCGGGGCCAACGAGCTGATCACCGCAGGGGCCATCATGTCCGGCATCTACTTTGGCGATCGCTGTTCGCCGGCATCGTCCTGCGCAAATCTTGTCGCGTCGTTGACGGGAACCGAGCTTTACGACAATATCAGGCTGATGATGAAAACGTCTCTGACGGCGGTCGGGTGTTCGTGTCTGTTCTATTATCTTCTTTCTCTGGCTTACCCGATGCCACGCGCCGACAGCGGCATGATCCTGTCGTTGGAGAAGAGTTTCAATTTGACGCCGTGGGTGATCGTTCCCGCGGTCATCATGTTTGTGATGCCACTGCTGAAAGTGCGGCCGCTTTATGCGTTTCTTGCCAGCATCGCGTGTGCCTGGGGCTGCACGGTGTGTTTTCAGCACGCTTCCTGGAGCGGTTCGCTTCGATATGCCGCCTTTGGGTTCTCCGCCGAGCCCGGCTCTGCGGCGGCGCTGTTCAACGGCGGCGGGCTGAGTTCCATGCTCGACATGTGCGCCGTCCTGTTTATTTCCGGGACCTATTCGGGGATTTTCGACGGCACGCACATGCTCGACGGCCTTCAGGGGCGCCTTGTCGGCTTTATGCGCCGAACGAGTCCTTTTGCCGCGTTGACGCTGGTCGGCGTTATTGCCAACGGGATTTTCTGCAATCAGACGATCGGCATCATGATGACGACTCAAATGATGAAAAGCCCTTATGAACGCTCGGGGCTCAGTCGCGCGGAGCTGGCGCAGGACATTGCCAACTCGACGGTGGTGACGGCGGGGCTGATCCCGTGGTGTATCGCCTGTTCCGTGCCGCTGGCGATGCTGGGAGTCCCGGCGCGGGCTCTTCCGTATGCCGCGTACCTCTATTTGCTCCCTCTTTCCTATGGGCTGATGAAAAGGATCTGGTTCAAAAGCTGATCGCTCCGAAGAACGGGAATGGCCGAAGAAGCCGTTCTCGTTCTGTTTTTATGACTGTCGGTATACTTTTGCCGTTCGCATCGGGGCGTTTGCGTACGCACGATGAATTCAAGGGGCTGGCTTGTAACTTGCAATGTGTTGTTTATGTGCTATTTGCCTTGCGTTTTTTTGGGGTTGAGCTATACTGCGCTATGCAATCCAAACGTAATGTTCCCCGGAGCGGCGAAACCGGCCGAGGGGGAAAAACGCCTTGGCATTATCATTTCGCTCAGGAGGCATGATACATGGACATCAGAGCTTGGGCGGCGCTATCCATCTTTGTCGGCGTCATCGCCGCGATCGCCAGCGGCAAGGTAAAGTCGACGACCGCCACGCTGCTGGGCGCCTCGGTGATGGCGCTGAGCGGCCTTCTTTCCGGCGATCAAATCGTCGTGGCGATCGACCACAACACAGTCGGTCTGCTCGTGGGCATGATGATCGTCGTGGGGATTCTGTCGAAGTGCGGCGTGTTCCAGTATATCGCCGTCAAGGCCGTGAAGGTGACCGGCGGCCGGGGGCGCCTGATCCTCTGGTCGATCTCGTTCATCACGGTGATCCTTTCGGCGTTTCTCGACAACGTCACGACGATCCTGCTGGTGACGCCGGTCGTCTTGTCGCTCTGCGATCTGATCGGCCTCAAACCGCTTCCGTTTCTGATGGTGGAGAGCTTTGCCTCGACCATCGGCGGCACGGGGACGCTGATCGGCGATCCGCCCAACATGATCATCGGCTCCATCGCCGGACTCTCGTTCAATGACTTCATCGGAGTGATGACGCCTGTCGCCCTGGTTGTCTGGGCGGCCGTCACGCTGTATATGGAGCGCCGCTACCGCGCCGAGCTGAGCGCCGTGGACGCCGAGGCGACGGCCCGCCTGAACCAGGTCGACGAGTCGAAGCTGATCACCGACCGGCGGCTGATGACCAAGGCGCTGATCGTCATCTCCTTCGTCCTGGCCGCGTTCGTGCTGCAGAAGCAGATCGGCGTCGAGCCCTCGGTTTCGGCCCTGACGGCCGCGGCCGTGCTTCTGATTATCACCGGCATCGACGACGCGGCGATCATCCGCGACGAAGTGGGCTGGACGACGATCATTTACTTCGTCTCGCTTTTCGTCATGGGCGGCGGGCTGCGCGCCACCGGAGTGATCACCGCCATAGCGCACGGCATCGCGTCGCTTTTCTCCGACTCGCCGCTGCTGATGGCGCTGGGGATCCTTTGGGTCTCGGGCATTGCCTGCATCTTCATCAACAGCGCGGCCTTTGCGGCGATCTTCGTCTACGTCGTCGCGGAAATCGCTTCGGCGACCGGCATGCCGGCGACGCCGCTGTACTGGGCGCTGGCTTTGGGCGCCTGTCTCGGGGGCAACGGCAGCTATCTGGGGGCGGCCGCCAATGCGGTGATGGCCGATCTGGCCGTGAAAAACAACGTCGGCATTTCCTTCGGGTATTTCATGAAGATCGGTCTACGCGTCGTGTTGATCTCTCTGTCCATTTCTTCCGCGGCGGTGTACGTGATCTGCAAATTGTCGTAGAATCATGGTGCGGGGAACACCATTCAAAATCGATCGTTAAAGGGGCTGAGTATCGTGAAAATCGGCGAGTTAATGGACCGCGACCTCACGGCGCTGCACGAGGAGAACACCGTGGCGGAAGCGATCGAAACGCTTTTGCGGCATCACATGACAGGGCTCCCGGTGCTCGACGAGGATTGTCATGTCCTCGGTTTCGTCAGCGAAGAGGACATCATCAAATCCGCGCTGCCGGATTATGTCTCCAAGCTGCCCTCTTCGGCGTTCCTTCCCGATTACGGGCAGTTCTCCGCGCGTCTGGCCGCGGCCGGCGCAAAGCTGGTGAAAGACATCATGCACCGCGGCTGCGTCGCCTTCGATGTTGACGAGACGGATTTCGTCGTCGCGGCGGAAATGATCCGCAGGCACATCAAGGTCGCTCCCGTCCTCAAAGACGGCGTGATGGAAGGCTATATCAGCCGCGCCTACCTGATCAAGAGGATGATGCGCGCGGCGAACCCCGGAAGCGACGTGGAAGTTTTAGACGATCAGCACTGAATGCGAAAAGGGGAGGCCCGCGACGGGCCTCCCCTTTTTCATATCTGGTGTAGAATAGGCGTGAAGACCATTTGAAGCGGAGGCGGAAAAACGGTGGACGAAAAGCTGAAAATCCTGAAACGGTACTTTGGCTACTCTTCCTTCCGCCCCGGCCAGGAAAAAACGATCGACGCGCTGATCGGCGGGCGGGACACTTTCGCCGTGATGCCGACCGGCGCGGGAAAGTCCATCTGCTACCAGATCCCGGCGCTTCTGGGGCGCGGCGTCTCGCTGGTCGTCTCGCCGCTGGTGTCGCTGATGAAAGACCAGGTCATGTCTCTCGTACAGATGGGAGTCAAGGCCGCTTATATCAACAGCTCGCTGACGCCGGCGCAGATCCGCGTCGTCCTCGGCCAGGCGGCTGCCGGGCAGTACAAGATCATCTACGTCGCTCCCGAGCGTTTGCTGACGGGCGGCTTTCTGCAGTTCGCGCGGAGCGCGCCGCTCGATTACGTGACGGTCGACGAGGCGCACTGCGTCTCCAAATGGGGGCAGGATTTCCGACCCAGTTATCTGGACGTGAAGGCGTTTATTTCCGAACTGCCGAAACGTCCTGTGCTCGGCGCCTTTACGGCCACGGCGACGGCGGAAGTCAGGGAAGACGTCGTCGACCTGCTGGGGTTGGAACGCCCGTACAAAGTGGTGACGGGATTCGACCGGAAGAATCTCTTTTACGAAGTGCGCCATCCGTCCGAGCGCCGGGCGGAGCTGCTGCGCATCGTCAAGGACTTTTCCGGGCGCAGCGGGATCGTGTACTGCGCCACGCGGAAGAACGTGGACGAAATATGCGAGATGCTTCGGGACCGAAACATTCCCGCCGCGCGCTACCACGCCGGGCTCGACGACGCCGAGCGCTCGCGCAGCCAGGACGACTTCATCAACGACCGCGTCGGCGTCATGGTGGCGACGAACGCCTTCGGCATGGGCATCGACAAGTCGAACGTTTCCTACGTCGTCCACTACAACATGCCCGGCGACATGGAAAGTTACTATCAGGAAGCGGGCCGGGCCGGCCGCGACGGCGAACCGGCACGGTGCATCCTGCTCTACGGCGCGCAGGACGTGCGCACGCAGCTTTTCTTCATCGAACACATGGGCGAAAATTCCGCGCCGGGCGACCGGAACCAGAGCGAACTGCAGGAATTGGCGCGACTCCGTCTGAAAGGCATGATCGATTACTGCTTTACTTCCGGCTGTCTGCGCGCCTATATTCTGAAGTACTTCGGCGAAGAGCCGCCGTCGCGCTGCGACAACTGCGGCAACTGCCAGAGAGTTCTCGAACAGGTCGACGTCACGATCGACGCGCAGAAGATCCTCTCCTGCGTGAAGCGCGCCCATGAAGCCTGGGGCGTCAAAGTCATCATGGACGTGCTGCGCGGCAGCAAAGCGGCCAAACTGCACGAGAACGGCCTCGACGGGCTGACGACGTACGGCATCATGGCGGACGTTTCCGAGCGGCGTCTGCGTGACATCATCTTCTATTTGATGCAGGAAAAATATCTGGCCAGTTCCGGGGGCCAGTATCCGCGGCTGATCTTGGGCGAACGGGCCGCGGAAGTGCTGCGCGACCGCAGAAATATCGCGGCGCCGCTGCCGCAGATCGAGAGCCGGGCCGCCCGCAGCGAAAAGAAGAAGCGCATGCAGGCGCAGATGACATCCGCTTCTCAGCCGGAACTTTACGAGCGGCTCAAGTCGCTGCGCTTCGAGATCGCCCGCGCCAAAGGCGTGCCCGCCTTTATGGTGTTCACGAACGCCGCGCTGACCGACATGAGCGAAAAAATGCCGCGGAGCATCGACGAATTCCTCGAAGTTTCCGGCGTCGGCGAGCGCAAGGCCGCGGAGTACGGCGAACGCTTCGTCGCCGCCATCGAAGCCTGGCTGAACGAACGGCGGCCGTCCGCGGAAAAATAAGGAGCCGATAACGAACAGGACGCGCGATGATCCCGGATCATCGCGCGTCTTCGTATGTACGGGCTTCAATTTTCGGCCGCCGCAAGTTCCTGGAAAAGGGCGCGCCATTGGGGCGCGGTCAGCTCTTCGGCCCTGGCCGCGAGGCCGATCCCGGCCGCCGCAAAAATTGCGGGGAGCCTGCTTTTGTCGCAGCCGGCGGCCGCAAGATTGTTGACGAGCTTTTTGCGGCGCTGGGCAAAAGCCGCAGCCAGAAGTCGCCGCCACAGAGGGGAAGCGGCGAGGTCGAAGTTTTTTGTAAGAGCGATTGAGATGAGCGCCGACCAGACTTTGGGCGGCGGATTGAAAGAGCCGGGCGAGACTTTCATGAGCGTCCTGACCGCGCCCATCTGTTCCAGCGTGATCCCGAGCGGCGACCGCCCTTTTGTTGCCGGAGGCGCGTTCAGGCGGTCGGCGGCTTCTTTTTGCACCAGAAGGATCAGCCGTTCCAGGCGGTTCGGCCCCAGCTCGGCGAGGATTTTCCAGATCAGGTCGGTCGTGATGTTGTAGGGAATGTTGGCCAGGACCTTGGTGGGAAGCGGGGAAAGCTGCCTTAAATCGACGGACAGTGCGTCGCCCCAGGAAATCTTGAAACGGTCGGGGTGCCTGGTCCGGAGCGGTTCCAGCCACGGCGCGAGCCGCCGGTCGATCTCCAGCGCGTGCACGAAGCGGCAGGAGCTTTGCAAAAGCTCCCGGGTGAGCGCTCCCTGCCCCGGGCCGACTTCGAGAACGACGTCCGCGGGATTGAGCGCGCCCGCTTCGAGGCAGCGGCGCGCGACTGCGGGATTGTTGAGGAAATTCTGCCCAAGGCTGATTTTG
Organism: Pyramidobacter sp. CG50-2; assembly: GCF_003612005.1. Lineage (NCBI taxonomy): Bacteria > Thermotogati > Synergistota > Synergistia > Synergistales > Dethiosulfovibrionaceae > Pyramidobacter > Pyramidobacter sp. CG50-2. Next base: position 613 of record NZ_RAWT01000055.1, on the reverse strand, counting down.
TTGTTGAAAGTGTGTGTCATGGTCGAATCCCGGATTATGAAAAAAGCGGATGCCGGAGGCATCCGCTGGAAATTTCTGGTCGGGACGAGAGGATTCGAACCTCCGACCACCTGAACCCCATTCAGGTACGCTAGCCAGGCTGCGCTACGTCCCGTTTAAGACATTGGGCATTATAGCCCTGCGGTGAAGAAGTGTCAAGCGCCAATTTGAAAAGTTGCGCGATTTGCCGAATCTTGAAATTCTTCAAGGTAAATGCAACGCAACATCCGGTACCCCGTTGCATTAAATCTGAATTAAAAGAAGCTTGCATTTAGGGCTTGTTTAAAAAACATTTCAGCTTGTATTATTTCAATAAAATAACACTGGCAGCAACAAGAACAAAAGCGAAAAACGAAGCGTCAAGTTTGTCATAGCGGGTGAAAATTCTACGGAACCATTTGATTTTCTGAAAGAAACATTCAACCAAGTGTCGTTCCTTGTAAACATGCTCATCTATAAACCACGGTTCGGGATTATCGCTCTTCGGCGGGATAGTGTAACTTCCCTCCCGAGAAGTAATGTACTCTCTGATGGCTTGCGAACCGTAAGCCTTATCGCCGATGACGTTGCTCCC
>NZ_RAWT01000115.1:0-551 GCF_003612005.1 Pyramidobacter sp. CG50-2 | reverse complement strand
TAACTTCCCTCCCGAGAAGTAATGTACTCTCTGATGGCTTGCGAACCGTAAGCCTTATCGCCGATGACGTTGCTCCCTCTGATTTCCGCTTGCCCGAGCAAGGACACGGCATGGCGGGAATCGTGGTCATTGCCGGGACTGAGCAGGAGCGCCAGCGGATTGCCTAAACCATCTACTATCGCATGAATTTTCGTATTCTTGCCGCCTCTGGACATGCCAATCGCTTGAGCCCCTTTTTTCCCCCTTCCGGGGTTTTCCCTCTCCCGTTGGCACTTTGATGTACTTTGCAGGACGTGGAGTCGATAGAGAGATTTTCCATGTCGGCATCAGCGCTTAGGGCGGCAAAGATCGCCTCGAATATTCCCCGCTGTTTCCACAGCCTGAAACGTGCGTAAACTGCCTGCCATTTGCCGTAACGCTCCGGAAGATCTCTCCATGGCGCTCCACTTCTGGCAAGCCACAGAATCCCATTGATGATCCTGCGGTTATCGTATTTTGCCGGGCGTCCACGTTGACCTGATTTCGGGTGTTCGGGCGGCAGCATTCTCTTG
>NZ_RAWT01000054.1:0-18530 GCF_003612005.1 Pyramidobacter sp. CG50-2 | reverse complement strand
TGATCCTGCGGTTATCGTATTTTGCCGGGCGTCCACGTTGACCTGATTTCGGGTGTTCGGGCGGCAGCATTCTCTTGATTCGATTCCACTCGCTGGAGGTCAGTTCATATCTTCTCTCTTCCATGAGAAAAGTTTAAGCGATTGGATCGATTTAGGCAACTTTGACGTTTTTTAAACAAGCCCTAGTATAATTAAAAATATTTCCTCTGTCAACGGAAAATTTTTCGGTGCGGAAAAACGTCCCCAACGCGACCGGAAACGGAAAAGACGGGAACGCGCGCAAAAAAAATGACGAAACGCCCGCCGAGAGCGTCCCGTCATTGAAAAACGCGCGTTATTGCCTTTCCGTTTCCTCCAACAGCGAACGGTAACGGAACGTGTTCAGCACGTGCTCTTCCATCAGCCGGCGGCTGCGCTCGGCCTCGTGGGCCTCGAGCGCGTCGATGATCAAGGAATGTTCCTTCCAGCTCGGCACGTTTTCCCCCGTCGAACGCGTTCGTTCCCGATAAAAACGGGTATAAAGCAGCGTGTACATCGTGGAGCGCCAATAACTGCTGTTGAAGAAACGCAGCAGGTACACGTTGCCGGAAAAAGAGACGATCAGGCGGTGCAGTTCTTCGTTCAGCTGCGCGTACTGCGCTTTCTCCTCGGGAGTTTGCCGCTTTCGTCCGAACAGTTCCGCCTCTTTGGCGTTGATCGCGCGCAGCACCGTCACGTGTTCCGGCGTGCAGCCATGCGCCAGCCGCGCCGCCGCGGCGGCCCCCTCCACGGCGGCGCGGCTGTAGAAGATCTGCCGCATGTCTTCCGACGACAGCGCCGGCAGCAGATAGCCCTTGCGCCCCCGCTCCTTGACCAGGATGCCCTCCGCGACCAGCCGGCTGAGCGCGGTGCGCAGCGGCGTGCGGCTCATCGACAGCCGTTCGGACAGATCCGGCTCGAAAAGCCGCTGCCCGGGAACGATCTCGCGCTGACGGATCAGCTCCACCACGGTGTTGAACGCGCGCAGCTCGGCGTTTTGCTTCGACGCTTCTACCTCTTGGTCCATCGAAAATCTCCCTTCCGACGTCGCTTTCGACGCTCGAAAAACGTTCCTCCGGCAATGAAGCGCCGCCGAACGGGAACTCTCTTTCCGGATATCCGCTCTCTATTGGCCGGTGCGCGCGGCGAGACGGCGGCTTTTCAGCTTCCAGCGGCCGGAGTTGAAATAAAGCCACAGCAGCGCGCCGCGCACGCCCACGTCGAGATCCATGGCGTACCACGCGCCGGCCAGTCCCAGCCCCAGCTTGTTCACGAACAGCCAGGCCGCGCCCAGACGCAGCCCCAGCATGGAAAAAATGCCCAGCCACAGCGGCACGACCGTGTCGCCCGCGCCGCGCAGCGCGCCCGAGCTGGTCAGCGCCGCGCCGAAAAGCGTCTCCACCCACGCCACGATGCGCAGCGCCCGCGCGCCCTGTTCGATCACGGCCGCGTCGGACGTGAACACGCGGATCAGCCATTCGGCCCCGAAATACATGCCCGTGCTCACCACCGCCATCACGGCCAGGCAAAGATGGATGCAGGCCCGGCCCTCGGCCTCGGCGCGCCGTTCGTCGCCCGCGCCCAGAGCCTGACCGACCAGCGTCGTGGCGGCAATGGCGATGCCGTAAACGGGATTGTAGCACACGCCTTCGGCCGTCGTCGCCAGATAATGCGCCGAAACGGCCACCGTGCCCAGCGCGGAGATCACCGACATGTAGAGGATCTGCCCGCTGGAGAGCACGATGCGTTCGGCCGCGATCGGCAAACCGACTCGCAGCAGATCGTCCAGGCGTTTTTTCTCGAAGCGCAGGAACCGCGGCGCCGACAGCTCGAGCTCGTCCCGGCGCCGCCTCAGCGCCGCCGCCATGGCGGCGGCCGCCAAAACGATCGAAACCGCCGTCGACACCGCCGCGCCGCGCACGCCCCAGCCCATGCCCCACACCGGCAGGCCGCCCAGCCAGTCCAGATTCCGTCTGGGATAGATGAGCAGGAAGTTGCCCGCCACGTTGCACAGGTTGGCGGCGACGGAGATCTTCATCGGCGTCACCGTGTCGCCGGCGGACTGGAGCACGCCGGCCATCGTCCGCTCCGCCACGAGAAAGGGCAGGGACGCGCCGACGATGCGCATGTAGGCCGCCGCATCGGGCGCCACGTCGGGGGCGGCATGCATCAAGGCGACGTACAGGCCGGCGCCGGATTCGGCGGCCGTGGTCATGCACAGGCCGATCAGCGCGCCGAGCACGACCGCCTGCGCGGCGTAGCGCCCCGCCAGCGCGTAATCCTTCGCGCCCCAGCAGCGCGCCACCAGCACGGAGGCGCCGCCGGCAGCGATCATCGTCACCGCGTAGGCCAGCCACATCGGCTGCGCGTTCAGCGCCGCGGCCGCCGTCGCCACGGCCCCCAGCGAACCGACCATGGCCACGTCGACGATATTCACCAGCGTGAACATCACGTTTTCGAAGACAGCCGGCAGCGCCAGACGGATCACCCGCCTCAACGTGCCCCGACGTTTTTCTTCCATGCCCCTCCCCGTCCCTTCGCGCCCACTTTACCAGCTTCGCGGCGTTTTTGCAAAAAACAGACGGGCCGCGAAAAAAGCCGTCGATCGGAGTAATCGACGGCTTTTTTGTATATCATGTTTTTCCTCGCGGCGCCAAGCCGGCCGCTTTTCGGAACGGCGCGGGCGTTACCCGATTTTACTCGCCTTCGCCCTCTTCGATGTGGATCGTCCTCAGCTCGTAGTCGATCGAGCCCATGCCGATCTCGGCGCCGTGCTCGAACTGGGCGTGGGGAGCGGTAGTCGGATGAAGGAGCTGGAACTTGTCGTCGCCCTCGTGGAAATGATGTTCCTCTACAGCCGAACCCGAAGCGGCCATGACCATGTCGTAGCAGGCTTTGTCGAGCGCCACGGGATCGGTGCTGGCGGCGACGCCGATGTTGGGGACGATGGGCGTGTCGCTCCAGCCGCAGCAGTCGCACAACGGCGTGATGTCCATCATGACGTTGATGAAGAGGGGACGCACCTTGTCCTTAATCGCGCCCCAGGCGTACTCGGCCATGCGGCAGTTGAAGCTCGACTTGTCCTCGTCGGCCGTCCAGATCATGCCGACGGCCTGAGTGGGACAGACGGTCATGCACTCGCAGCAGCCCAAGCACGGCTCGGCGTGGATATGCGACGTCGTTCTGCCGGCGGCGTCTTTCTCCATCGTGATGGCGTGGCCGGGGCAGTTGCGGAAGCAGCGTCCGCAGCCGATGCACTTTTCCTCGTCGACTTCGAGATGGACGGCGTGCTGGGCCTTTTTGCCGCGGGCCGGCGCGCAGCCCATGGCGAGGTTCTTGATCGCGCCGCCGTAACCGGCCGCCACGTGTCCCTTGAAGTGCGAGACGACGACGAGCGCGTCGGCTTCGGCGACGGCGGCCGAGACTTCGACTTTTTCGAAGTACCGGCCGTCGAGCTCCACCTCGCGGAAATCGTTGCTCTTCAGGCCGTCGGCGATGATCAGCGGCGCGCCGGTGACTTCGTAGCCGAAGCCGTTCTCGATGGCGGTGATCAGATGATCGACTGAGTTCTTGCGGCTGCCCACATAGAGCGTGTTGCTGTCGACGAGGAACGGCTTGCCGCCGCACTTCTTGACCTCGTCCACGACGGCGCGGATGAAGATGGGGCGCAGATAGGTGTCGTTGCCCTTCTCGCCGAAGTGCAGCTTCACGGCCGTGAGCGCGTCCTTCGCGACGGTTTTTCTGAACTCGACGGCCTCGACGGCTTTTTTCAGCACGTCCACCTTGCTGACGCCGGGCGTGAAAGGCGCAAAATAGACGATCGACTTTTTATTTCCCATTGTGAAAATCCCCCCTGCGAATGTTTTCCGCAGCCGGCCGATCCCCCCGGGCCGCCCGCGGTCGTTCGACGAGAGTTTACCACATGAAGCGAACTCCAAGTCAAGCGGGCGCTTAAAATAAGCGATTTTACCGATTAGCATTTTCAGACATACTGGCTTATAATTTTCGATGAGACCCATCAGGATTCAAGGAGTGTTGCCGATGAAAAAAATTCTCTCGCTCGCCGCCGCGCTTTTGCTCGCGAGCGCCGCCATTTCCCCGGCCGGAGCCGTCGACGCGCTGTCGCTCATCACCGGCGCCGACGCGGGAACCGCCGCCGATGCGGCGACGTCCGCCGACCGGGGCGCCGGAAAAGACGAGACGCCTCAGCCTTATACGCCCTCCGCCGCCGATCCGGAGGCCTGCAGCAAGCGCCTCGCCGAGATCGAACGGACGCTGGCCGAATGGGAAAGCCTCAAAGCCGACGAAGCCGCCGCCCGTTTCGGCGTCACCGCCGAAGACGTGACGAGGCGCGTCGAAAATCTGACGCTGCTCAAAAACGCTTACCCGCGAATCATCAACGCCATCAGCCGCAAAAAGCAGGACGACGCCGACCTGGCCCGTCAGAAAGGCGACGCCAGCTCGCCCGAACTGACGCTGAACGACAAACCGCCCTACAAGCTCGGCTACTACGACGCGTACATCGGCAGCCTCGACGATATCCGCAAGCAGATCGACGACGCCAAAGAAGGTCTGGCGCGCTTCGACTCGTACGCCGCCGCCTCGCAGAAGCTCGTCGAGGATCGCGAAGCGGCGTGGCGCCTTGCCCGCGACAATTACCAGAAAGAGCAGAACCAAAAGACCTCCTGGCAGCTTCAGGGCGCCGCCTATCTGCTGGAAATCGCCCGCGCCCAGCTGATCCTCGACGGTTTCGAAAAAGAACGCGCCGCCACCGCGCTCGCGAAATACGAGCTGCAGTATCAGCGTCACGGCTATCTGCAAAAATACATCCGCGAGAACCTCGACCTGAGCGCGGAGGGCTTCGCCGCCCAGATCGCCGCGCTGAACGCCGAGATCAAAAAGCTGGAAGACTCGCGCCCGGCCCTGAACCGCCAGATCAAGCAGGCGGAAGCCGCCGCCGAGACGGCCGAAATGAAATACGCCGTCGTCAAAGACGACAAAGACAAGGACAGCGCCCAGCTGGAAATGAGTTACCGTACCGCCGAGCGCGACCGTTACCGCCTGCAGCTCGAACAGCTGCAGGAAACGCTGGTGCTCTACGCCGAACGCAAGCGCCTGTGGACGCTGCGTTACGACCTGGCCCGCGGCGCCGTCGACGAAACAACCATTCCCGCCGCCGTCAAAAACATGAACGCCGAAATAAAAACCCTCGAAAACAACCTGCTCGACGTGCAGAAAGACCTGCTCTCGCTGCAGAGCCGCCAGTCCGCCATCAGCAAGATGCTCGACAGCGGAACGACCGAGCCCAGATATCTGCCCGGGCTGAAAAAATACAGCTCCGCCGTACAGGCCTCTATCGACAGCTGCCTCAGTTACACCGCCGCCGTCATCTCGCTGTCCGCGCAGGAACGCGCTTTCGTCGGCGAGCTGCAGGAGACCTACAAGACCGTGTCCACCTTCGACAAGATCCACGCCTTCTGGAAAACGCACGCCGCCACGCTGCTCAACACCGAGCTGTGGCAGAGCGGCGGCTATGCCGTGCGCCTCAGGGAATTTCTGATCGCGCTCGCTATCATCGTCTTCGGCACGTGGGGGGCCCGCAAACTGGTGCACATGTTCTCATGGGCCGTGGGCAAATATTTCAAGTTCGACGAGACCAGCCGCCGCACCTTCGACCGCTTCGTGTTCTACCTCGCCGGCATCGCCATCTTCCTGACGGCGCTTCACATCGTCGGCATCCCGCTGACGGCCTTCGCCTTCCTCGGCGGCGCCGTCGCCATCGCCATCGGTTTCGGCGCTCAGAACATGTTCAAGAACCTCATGGGCGGCATCCTGCTGACGCTCAACCGCCCCTTCCGCCTCGGCGACGTCATCGAAGTGGCCGGCATCGCCGGCACCGTCACCGACCTGGGCGTACGTTCCACGCTGATCCGCACGTTCGACGAAAAGGAAGTCGTCGTCCCCAACAGCCAGCTGCTCGACAACCAACTCATCAACTGGAGCCTGTCCGACGCCCTGCTGCGGGTCGGCGTCGACTTCGGCGTCGAATACGGCACGCCGGCGAAGAACGTCCGCGACACAGTCCTGCGCATCGCCGACGCCAATCCCAAGATCCTCAAGAATCCCGCGCCGTGGCTCTACTTCGCCGATTTCGGCGACAGCGAGCTCGATTTCACGCTTTACTTCTGGGTCAACCAGAAGATCGCCAGCGGCATGAAGGTCAGCGGCGAGATCCGCGAGGCCATTCAGGAAGCCTTCGCCCAGGAAGGACTGGTCATGGCGTACCCGCACATGGACGTCAGCATTTCCTCCGCCAACGCGAAAAACGGCGCGCCCCAGGCCGCGGAGAGCGAAAAATAACGCGCCGCAAAAGCGCTCCCGCGCGGAACACAACGAGGGGATGCGGACGACTCTCCGGTCGTCCGCATCCCCTCTTTAAATTTGTCCTCTTGCTTTCCCGCCCGCGCGGCGCTACGGCAGTTCCCGGTGCGGGATCAGGGAGCGGTGGATCTTCGCCACGATCTTGCGGATCCGCCGCGGCGTCCCCGGCGCCACGCAGGGGCGGTGGGCGTCCTCGGGAAAGAAGACGGCGAACAGGCCGCCCGTGCAGTCCAGCATCAGCCCTTCGCCGCGGAAGAACTGGATGTCCCGTTTCCCGTCGTAGTCACCTGCCGGCGTCACCCGGGCCAGCGGCGCGCAGCCGATCAGCTCGTCGCCGGCAATCGTCGTCTGCACGTCCACAAACTCGCGGTGCGCCTCGAAAAGCGTCCGCTCGAGCGGCTTCGTCTCCGGCTCGTCGATGGAAAACCACGCCTTGCCGGGAATCAGCTCCGTGGTGCCGACCGGCAGCTCCTTCAGGTCGGCGCGGGCCAGCTGGCGCACGGCCCAGGCGAAGACCTCGCCGAGGCCGCTGTAATTCCTCGCGTCGTCGATATGCGCGTAAATCATGGACTCTCTCTCCTTCGGATAAAAACGCCGTTTATTTGAAACTGTCGAAAAGCGCTTTCACCTCGTAGCCGGCCACCCGGCGCGAGGCGAAAGAATCGTACAGGCGCATGGACGCTTCTTCGAGCGCCGCGGGGCGCACGCCGATGCGGATCGACTCGCGCGCTTCGATGTAGGCCGACAGCTTGTCGCAGACCTCGATGACGCGGCCGTCGACGGGATCCATCTCGTCGCGCCCCTCGGCGTCGGCGAGATCGCGGCCGATGACGCGCACGCGGCCGTTCGTGCGGACGCGGTTTTCGAACTCGTCCATGACCATGTAGAGCACGTCGTCGCGCCACGCCGGCGGCAGCAGCGGGAACAGGTTCTCCTCGACGCCGCGGCGTTCCAGCTTCTTGACCAGCTCGTCGAGCCCCTTGACGGAGCGCTTCACGGGCGAAATGATGTCGCGCGTCAGCACTTCCGGCAGATCGTGGAACAGGCCGCCGTAAAAATCGTTGCGCCGCCGCCGCGCGCCCGCGCCGATCTCCAGCGAGATGAGCCAGCTCAGCAGCGCGACCACCAGCAGATGGCCGAGCACCGACGTGGGCGGCAGGCGCTGGATCTGCGCCCAGCGCTTCTGGAACTGCAGCTGCCCGACGAGGCTGATCAGATCGTTGAAGGCGCTGTGTTCCGAGGAAAGGATGTCGCCCACCGCGGCGAGATCGCGGTACTTTTCGATCTCGCCCATGATCTCTTCGCGCGTCTTTTCGATGCCGTACAGAGGCTTGCTCCAATAGTAGATGAAGCCGAACTCCCAGCGCGTGGCGACGTAGTGCGCGGCGCCGAGGATGCGGTCTTCGAGGCTGTCAGGGACCGATCCGAGATAGGCGCGGCACTGCCCGCACAGCGGATAATCGAGCGGCGACAACAGCGGCTCGAGCTGGGCGTAGACCCAATCGTTGAGCTGACGCTGCTGCGCGCGGTCCTGCATGAGGCGGTGGAAGACGGGCGGCTTGATGTCGGTGACGAGCACGCGGTGCAAAAAGCTGAACGCGCCGTTGGCGATAAGCCGGTTCCAGTCGACGGCGCGGCCGCGATCCTCCTCGGCGCGGGCGATGAAATAGGCGATCATCGCCTTGTGCGCCTGCTTGTCGATCTCGGTGAACTGGGCCGTGCGCGGGTGGTCGTTCCAACGCTCGATGCTCGAGGCGGAAAAAATCAATTCCATCAGGCCTCTTGAAATCATGAAACGTTCGTCCCTCCTTCAGCGGGGATTCCGCACCGATTATAATGGATGGCGCCGTTTTATGACAGCCCGCCCCGTCTTCATGTATTATAATAAAGGATCTTCGCAAGCCGCTCGGCTTTCCGAGGACGAACAGGAGGTTTGACCATGAAAAAAATCATTCGGACGCTGCTGGCGTTTCTGGCCCTGACGGTCCCGCCGCTGGCGGCCGCCGCCGCGCCCTCGGTCTCCGCCGCGGAACAGGCGGCGGAGAAATTCTTCTTGAGCCGCAACTGGAAGTCCGTCGAAACGCTGCTCGAACAGCGGGAAAAACTCTCGCCGCGCGCCCTGTCGCTGGCGGCGAACGCGCTTTGGTATCAGTCGCGCTGGGGCGACGCTCTGGAATTGATGGAACGGATCGGCAGCCGCTATCCCAGAAGCGTCGTTCCCTATGCGAGCCTGCTCAAAGCGCTGGCGCTGGAACGCACCGAACGGCCCCGGGAAGCCTATCAGGCCGGGCTGGCGCTCTATCAGGCGAAATCCACGCCGCGGCTGGCGCGCTACTACGCCATGTATCTGCTCTTCCGCCTCACCGAGAACGTCGACGAGAAGGAAAAGTGGCTGCGGCGCATGGCCGACGCGACCGGCAGCGACGACCAGGAAGCGGAGATGCTGAGCGAGCTGGCCAGGCTCGGGCGCATGAAGTCCGCCGACGCGCTGCGCCTGCTCAAACTGGAGCCGCGCAACGCCGCCGCGCTCAAGATCGCCGCAAAAGCGCCCTCGTCGCTGCAGCGCAGCTACCGCCTCGGCTACGCCGCCTACCTCGCCGGCCGCTACCAGGACGGCGTCAACTTCCTGAGCCAACTCAAATGGGGCGGCGCTTACGGCGAGTCGGGGACCTACTATCTGGCCATGTGCTGGCAGCGCTTGGGGAAGCCGCAGCTGGCCGCGCCGTTTTTCGAGAAGCTCGTTTTCAAAAAAGACGGCGATTACGTGGCCCGCTCGCTCTCGCGCCTGTCGCTGATGATCGGCGGTCCGGCGGAAAAAGCGGCGCTGGCCGCCCTGCTCAAGGCCGCCGACGACAAAGACGCGTTCCGCGCCTCGTCGGCGCTCTATTCGCTGGCTACCAGCCGCTGGAGCAAAGCCGAAGAAGCCCGCGACGACTACATCGAACGCTTTCCCAGTGGGACGCGCGCGAACGCGCTGCTTTGGGGCAAGGGCTGGGACGCTTTCTGCCGCAAAGATTACGAGACGGCGCTGAAAAACTGGAAACTTTCGGCCGCTCACCCCGGCGACCTGAGCGCCGCCCGCCTGCTCTACTGGCACGTCAGAGCGCTGAACGCTCTGGGGCGCGCCGGCGAAGCGGAAAAATACGAGAAAGAACTGGGAGACGACCACGCCCTGAGCATCTACAGCTTTATGGCTTTCGACGGCGGCTCGCTCAAAATCGCCGACGCGCCGCTGCCGGAGGACCTCGCCCCCGCGCCCGCGAGCGAGCTGGAACGCTGGGGCTTCATGACCCACGCCCGCATGCTGCTGACCGGCAGAAACGACCTGCCCAGCCGGATGCGCCGCTCTCAGTTGGCCCGCTGGCTCGGCCTCGAGGGGCCGGCGTACGCCGACCTGCACGGCGCCATCGAGAGCAAACTGAAAGGCCGCGAGATTCCCCGCCCTCTGCTGGAGCTCGTCTACCCGCGTCCCTACCGCGCCGCCGTCGAGGCGCAGGCCGAAAAATACGGCGTCGATCCGCTCCTGGTCTGGTCGATCATGAAGCAAGAAAGCTCGTTCGATCCCCGCGCCACCAGCTGGGTGGGCGCGGCCGGCCTGATGCAGCTCATGCCGGCCACGGCGGCCGGCGAAGCCAAAAAGATCGGCCTGAAAAAGTACAGCTCCTACAATCCCGCCGACAACATCGCCATGGGCGCGTCGCACATCGGCGGCCTGATCGCCCGCTTCAAGCGCCTCGACTGGGCCGTATCGGCCTACAACGCCGGCGGCGGCAACGTGAACAAGTGGAACGCCGAACGCGGCGGCTGGGAGCAGGACGCCTGGATGGAAGGCGTTCCCTTCCGCGAGACCAACGATTACGTCAAAAAAGTCCTCGGCAACTACGAAGTGTACAAAAAGCTCTACGGCGACTTCTACGCCAGGCAGAAAGAGAAGCGCGAAGCCGCCCGGAAGGCGGCGCCCGGCGATCAGACGCCGCCCGTCCATGAGTAAGCCCGTCTGCTGGATCGCGGGAGCCGGCGAGTTTTACGCCCCCGCCTTCGCACCGCTGCCCGGCGATTACGTGATCGCGGCCGACGGCGGCTATGAATCGCTGCGCCGCCGCGGCGCGACGATCGACATGGCGCTGGGCGACTTCGACTCGCTGGGCTATGTGCCCGAACACCGCAACGTCGTGCGCTGCAATCCCGTCAAGGACGACACCGACATGGCGCTCGCCGTCAAAGAAGGACTGTCGCGCGGCTACGAGCGCTTCGCGCTGCTGGGGGGGCTTGGCGGTCGGCTGGCGCACACGCTCGCCAACCTGCAGACGCTGATGTACCTTTCGCGCCGCGGCGCGCGCGGCTTTTTGGCCGGAGAAAACGAGACCGCCACGGCGCTGACCGACGGCGAACTGCGCTTCAGCGCCGCGCACCGCGGCTACCTCTCGCTGTTCTGCCTGAGCGAGCCGGCCTGCGGCGTCACGCTGCGGGGCCTCAAATACGAACTGACGGACGCCGTGCTGGAAAGTTCCGTCGCCCTCGGCGTCAGCAACGAATTCACCGGCCGGGAAAGCTCCGTGGCCGTCGCCCGCGGCACGCTCGTCGCGCTGTGGCAGGACGGCCGTCTGGAAGAAATGCTGCGCGCTTGACGCGGGCGCCGCAGGGACTATAATTTCAAACGGGAACTCCATCACGCAGGGGAGTCCGCACAGGCGGGCTGAGAGGAGGCCGCTCGGCCTCGACCCTTTGAACCTGATACGGGATCATGCCGGCGAAGGAAGCGCTTTCTGAAAAATGACGGGGGAGAGCCGGCGCGCCGGTTCTCCCCCGTCATTTTTCTGCGGCGAGAATCGCCCCCGCGGCGAACGCCCCTGGTGAACACCTCTGATGGAAAGAAGGGAAACTGATGAACTGCTCAAGAGAATCGCTGCGCCTCTACGCCGTCACCGACCGCCATTGGCTGGGCGCGAAAACGCTGGCGCAGGCGGTGGAAGAAGCGCTGCGCGGCGGCGCCACGATGGTGCAGCTGCGCGAGAAGGATCTGCCCGACGGCCTTTTTCTGGCCGGAGCGCTGGCGATCGGATCCGTCGTGAAAAGATACAACGTGCCGCTGATCGTCAACGACCGCGTCGAGATCGCGCTGGCCTGCGGCGCCGACGGCGTCCACCTCGGACAGGACGACGCGGATCCGCGCGCGGCGCGTCTGCGGCTCGGGCCGCGCAAAATCATCGGCGTCTCGGCCCACAGCGTGGCGGAGGCCGTCGCCGCCGAGCGGGACGGCGCCGATTATCTCGGCTCGGGGGCGTTGTTTCCGACCGGCACCAAGGACAACGCCGCCGCGCTGCCGCTGGACGAGCTGAAACGCATCGCCGCCGCCGTCTCCATTCCCGTCGTGGGCATCGGCGGCATCACGGCGGACAATCTGCCGCGGCTGAAAGGCACGGGGCTGTGCGGCGCGGCCGTCGTCTCGGCGCTCTTCGCCGCGCCCGACGTCGAAGCGTCGGCGCGCCGCCTGCGCCGCCTCGCCGACGAAATCTTCGGCGCCTGAAATTTTTCCGCAAAGGAGTCTTTCCGATGATATGCAAAGTCCTCACGATCGCCGGTTCCGACTGCTCCGGCGGCGCCGGCGTCCAGGCCGACCTCAAGACCATGGCGGCCCACAAAGTGTACGGCATGAGCGCGATCACGGCGCTGACCGCCCAGAACACCACCGGCGTCTTCGGCGTGCTCGAAGCCTCGCCGGAATTCGTGGCGCAGCAGATCGACTGCGTCTTCGACGACATCCGCCCCGACGCCGTGAAAATCGGCATGGTGTCCAGCGCCGCCATCATCTCGACCATCGCCGCCCGGCTCAAGGCTTTCGGTGCGCGCAACGTCGTCGTCGACCCCGTCATGGTCGCCACCAGCGGCTCGCGCCTGCTCGACGAAGACGCGACCGGCGCGCTGCGCGGCGAACTGCTGCCATTGGGGACGGTAATCACGCCCAACATCCCCGAGGCGGAAGCGCTCTGTGGCTTCGCCATCGCCGATCACGGCGACATGGAACGGGCGGCGCGGCGCCTCGCCGCCGGCCTGGGCGGCGCCGTGCTGATCAAGGGCGGCCATCTGACCGACTGCGCCGACGACCTGCTCCTCAGCGAAGGACGCCTCGTCTGGCTGAATTCGCCGCGCCTGGACAATCCCAACACGCACGGCACGGGCTGCACGCTCTCGTCGGCCATCGCCTGCCATCTCGCCATGGGCCGCGGCGTCGAAGAAAGCGTGCGCCGCGCCAAAGCCTACGTCACCGGCGCGCTGCGGGCCGGGCTGGATCTCGGGCGCGGCTCGGGGCCGCTCGACCACGCCTGGGCCGTCAGAGAAGCGGACTGAATACTGGTTTTCAATGATGGCTTCCCATTGAAAATGCGGCGCTTCGGAGCGCCGCCGCGCGCTGCCGGCCGAAACGTTTTTCCGACTCTGCCGGAGTTGAAAACCATTTTTCCCAACTTCGATTTCTACGCTGGATCGTCACGTTGACACCGTGAGATGCCATTGTTATAATTTCGAAAAATCGCATAAAAAAATTTAAATAGCCACAGAACGGCCGTCAAAAGCTGACGGTATCATACACACAAGACGAGGTGTTTGCGCATGTCGTTATGGATCCGCAACGCGGCGATCGCCACCATGGACCGCGAGAACCCGGCCGCCGATTCGGCGGTCGTCGTCGGGGATTTCTTCGCGTACGTGGGCAGCGACAGGGGGGCGGAAGCCTATCTGCAGGAGCATCCGCAAAAAGATCTCGAAGTGCTGGACTGCGGCGGGGCGTTTTTGATGCCCGGCTTCAACGACAGCCACATGCACTTCCTCCATTACGCCAAGTCGAAGCTGGGCGCCGTCGATCTGTGCGGCACGAAATCCGTCGGCGAAGTGGTCGAGCGCATGAAGAAGGGGCTGGAGAAGTACGACCCGGCCTCGGGGCTGTGGCTGCTCGGCGAGGGCTGGAATCACGACTACTTCGCCGACGAGAAGCGTTATCCCGCGGCGGCCGATCTCGACGCCGTGACGGCGGAGTACCCGCTGCTGGTCATGCGCACGTGCTTCCACGTCGGCGTGCTCAACTCCAAGGCCATGGAGCTGATCGGGCTCGACAAGGCCGCGGCGGAGAAGATGGGCGATTTCGCCGGCAAAAATCCCGACGGCACGCCCGACGGCGTCGTCAAGGAACACGTCGTCGACAACATCAAGGCCAACCTGCCCGCGCCCGATTTGAAAACGCTGCTGGACATGGTGCTGGCCTGCCAGAAGGATCTGTTCGCCCGCGGCATCACCAGCATCCAGTCGGACGACTTCAAGTACACGCCCGACGGCTGCGCCTACGAGATGATGCGCCTGCTGCGCGACGCCTCGGAGGACGGGCGGCTCAAGGTGCGCTGGGGCGAGCAGGCGCTGCTGCCCACCAAGGCCGAGATCGACGAGTTCTTCGACCGCAAAGGCTGCGACGACAGCTACGGCAACCGCAGCTTCAAGATCTCCACGGTCAAGCTGCTCACCGACGGCTCGCTCGGGGCGCGCACGGCCTACATGCGCCAGCCCTACGCCGACGATCCTTCGACGCGCGGCCTGCCGACCTACACGCAGGAAGAACTCGACGCGCTGGTACTGAAGGCGCACGAGAACAACATGCCCGTGGCCATGCACGCCATCGGCGACGGCGCCATGGAAATGGCGCTGAACTCCATCGAGCGCGCCCGCAAGGCCATGCCTTACGTGCACCCGCGCCACGGCGTCGTCCACTGCCAGATCACCGACCGGCGCCAGGTGGAGCGCTTCAGGGAGCTCGACGCGATCGCCTTTATCCAGCCGATCTTTATCGACTACGACATGCACATCGTTTTCGACCGCGTCGGCAAAGAGCTGGGAAGCACGTCTTACGCCTGGAAGGATTACATCGAATCGGGCGTGCACGCGCCGTTCGGCACCGACGCGCCGGTGGAAGACTTCAACCCCATGCGCGGCCTGTACTGCGCCGTCACCAGCCGCGACCTGAACGGCGAGGGGCCGTTTTTGCCGCGGCAGATCCTCAGCCGCGAGCAGGCGCTCTACGGCTACACGGCGGCGGGCGCCTGGGCGACGCGCGACGAGGACGTGAAGGGCAAGATCAAACCCGGCATGTACGCCGACTTCATCACGGTGGACCGCGACCTGCTGAAATGCCCGGAACGCGACATCCTCGCCGCCACGGTCACGGCGACGTATATCGGCGGCGAAAAAGTGTTTTAAGGGGCCGCGCACGCGGATAAAACGACTTTTCTCAGGGGGGAAAACAAAAAAATGGCGGACAATCAGAATCTCGTTTCTCAGCTCAGTTCCGAAAAGACGGAGTTCAAGCGCGAGATCACGCTGTTCGGCGGCGTCAGCATCCTCGGCGGCATCATGATCGGCGGCGGCATCTTCTATCTCGGCTCCTACGTTTTGCAGCGGGCCGGCTTCAGCCTCGGGCTGGCGCTGCTGTGCTGGTTCGTGGGCGGCGTCATTTCGCTGCTGGGCGGCCTGTGCTTCGCCGAACTGGGGGCGATGATCCCCAAGGCCGGCGGCGTCACGGTGTACCTGAACACGGCCTACCACCCGCTGGTCGGCTTCATCAGCGGCTTCAACAGCTGGCTCCTGACCGGCCCCGCTTCGTTGGCCGCGGGCGCGGTGGCGCTGACGGCCATGTTCGGCCTCGGCGGCGTGGCGGCGCAGATCGTCGCTTCCGCCATCCTGATCGCCTTCACGGCCTACAACTGCTTCGGCATCAAGCGAGGCTCCGTGCTGCAGAACGTCACGATGGTCGCCAAGCTGATCCCCATCTTCATCATCATGGGCTCGGCGTTTTTCATGGGCGACGTCTCGCCCGACCTTTCCTTCACGCCCATGGACGGGCCGGTTCCGTTTTCCAAGGTGCTGAACATGATCGGCTTCGCCACGCTGGCGACGCTGTGGGCTTACGAGGGCTGGACGAACCTCAACGCCGTCACCGAGGAGATCAGGGACCCCAAGCGCAACCTGCCGCTGTCGCTGATCATCTCCATCTCCGGCATCGCCGTGCTCTACATGCTGTTCAACTACGCCATCTACCGCGTGCTGCCTCTGGCCGAGATCCGCGCCATGATCGAGGCGAAAAAGCTCTATCTGGGCACCGAAGTCGCCCTGCGCCTGCTGGGCGGCGCGGGCGGCATCCTCGTCACCGTGGGCATGATCGTCTCCATGCTCGGCTCCATCAACGGCATGGTCATCGCCTTCCCGCGCAACTACTACGCCATGGCCAAGGAAGGGCATTTCTTCCGCTCGTTCGCCAGGCTTCACCCCGCCTACAAGGTCCCCACCGCGCCGATCCTCTGCCAGTGCGCCATCTCCATCGCCTACATCTGGGTGCGCAGCCTCGACCAGCTCACCAACCTGGTGGTCTTCGGCTCGATGCTCATCAACGTGCTGATCATCGCCGCCGTGCTGGTGCTGCGCAAAAAGCTGCCCGACCTCGAGCGTCCCTACAAGGTGTGGGGCGGCGCGTTCACCGTCTGCCTGACGCTGCTGATCAATTTCGGCATGATGCTCAATACGCTGGTCAACGATCCCGTCACCTGCGTCACCGGGCTTTCCGTCCCCTGCGTGGCGGCCTGCGTTTACTTCTACTTCGGCTTCAGGAACAAAAGGGAAGAACAGCGGTAAGCTTCCGCACGGCCGAAAAACCGCGCCGCGGAGCAGGACGGCCCGTCCTGTTCCGCGGCGCTTTTGCGACGGAGCGGAACGCTCCATCGGAGGTACGAAAAAAATGAAAAAATTCGCCCTTGTCAACGGAAAAATCTACGTGGAGCGCGGCCGCTTCGCGCAGGCGCTTTACGCCGAAGACGGCGTGATCCGCCTCGTCGGACGCGACGACGAGATCGGGTCGGCCGCCGGGCGCGGCGTGGAAATCTTCGACTGCGAAGGCCGCACGGTGATCCCCGGCCTCAACGACAGCCACATGCACCTGCTCGGCGTCGGCATGGAGATGTCGCAGCTGCGGCTGAACGGCGCGCGCTCCGTCGGCGAGATCGTCGCGCGCGGCCGGAAGTTCCTCGCCGAGCATCCCGATCTGTGCCGCCACGGCGTCGCCGGTATCGGCTGGAACCAGGACCTTTTCGACGAAGGCGAAAAGCGCCTGCCCAACCGCCACGATCTCGACAAAATCTCCGCCGACGTTCCTATCGTCGTCGAGCGCGTCTGCCGCCATATCGCCGCCGTCAACACCAAAGCCATCGAAATGCTCGGCCTGGGCAAAAATTCGCCCCAGTACGAAAACGGCGAGTTCGAGCTGGAAGCCGACGGCTTCCCCAGCGGCGTCTTCAAGGAACAGGCCGTCGTTCACGCCAGCCGGCTGATTCCGCCGCACTCCGCGGCCGAATACGAGGACATGTTCGTCAAAGCCGCCGATTACGCCGTCGCCCACGGCCTCACCAGCGTGCAGTCGAACGACGCCGGCTTCGTCCCCGTTCCCGTCGGCGCGCTGCTGGAGATCGTCGCCCGCGCCCACGCCGGCGGCCGCACGGCGCTGCGCTACCGCCATCAGATGACCTTCCGCAGCGTCGGCGACTTCGAAGACTTTCTGCGCGGCGGCGCGCGCGAAAAATATCACGATCCCGCCGCCCACGTCGAGATCGGGCCGCTCAAGCTCTTCAAGGACGGCTCGCTGGGCGGCCGCAGCGCCGCCATGAGCCGCGATTACCGCGACGATCCCGGCAACCGCGGCGTGGAAACGCTCTCCAACGAGGAGATGGACCGCTTCTGCCGGGCCGCCCGCGACGCCGGCGTGCAGGTCATCACCCACGCCATCGGCGACCGGGCCGTCGCCGACACGGTCGCCTGCTACGAGCGCGTCATGGAGGGCGGGAAAAACCCGCTGCGCCACATCGTCAACCACTGCCAGATCACCGACCGCCCGCTGCTCGAACGCATCGCCGCGGACCGCCTCTGCGTCGCCTATCAGCCGATCTTCCTCGACTACGACATGCACATCGCCGAGTCGCGCTGCGGCGCGGAGCTGGCGAGCACGTCCTACGCCTTCGGCACGGCCGCCGCGCTCGGCATACCCGTCGGCTACGGCACCGACGCGCCGGTCGAGGACTGCAACCCGTTCCCCTGCATCTACTCCGCCGTCACCCGCATGGACCGCCTCGGCCGGCCCGAGGGCGGCTGGTTCCCGCAGGAGAAAGTCGACGTCGAGACGGCGATCGACGCCTACACGGCCGGCAGCGCCTATCTCGAATTCCACGAACGCGACAAGGGACGCCTCAAGCCTGGCTTCGTCGCCGACCTGGCCGTGCTCGACCGCGACATCTTCGCCTGCCCGATCGAGCAGATCCGCGAGATCCTGCCCGCGGCGACCGTAATCGGCGGCGAGATCGTCTACCGCCGCTAGAGCCGCGTTTTTCCGGAACGGGACGCCGGAAGCGCGGCGTCTCCTTTTCCGCGGGCGAAAGAAAATGTTCCACGTGGAACATCCGCTCATGAAACGTTGAAAAAACCGCGACCGCCACGCATCGAAAAAAACACGTCCCGGCGCGGCAGTCATAAAACAAACGGAAAGGCGCGGACCGAGAGACGAATCCAGTCCGCGCCTTTCATACGATTTCTTACGGTTTCCCCGCCTGCCGGGCCCTCCCCGAGGCGCGCAGCAGGCGTTCCAGTTCCGCCATGCGCGCTTTCAGTTCGGTCTGTTGGCGAGCCTGCGAAGCCTTCAGTTCCGCAATTTCCTGAGCCTGCGAAGCCTTCATCTCCGCCATCTCGTGCTCCATCGAGGCCACCTGGGCCTGCAATTCGGCGTTCTCCTTCTGCATCACGTAGACGCTGCCGATCGGGCCCTTGCGGTAGCGCGCCGGGATCGCGTCCTTGTCTTCCCTGCGCCCGATCTTCCACGTCAGCCCGGCGTTGGCCATCGACTCGCCGTGGTCGGAAATCGACACGCCGGCGTGGACCATGAAGTCTTCCCTGACGTAATGCGCCACGCCCAGCGCCAGCGCCCACGTGTCGCGGTAGTTGCCGAAGCCGGCCATGATCTGGCTGGGTTCGACGGGATCGTACTGCATCGGTTTCAGGCCGGCGAGGGCGGAGCCGAGCGCTCCGGTGGTCTTGATTTCGCCTCTCAGTTCGCC
>NZ_RAWT01000114.1:0-555 GCF_003612005.1 Pyramidobacter sp. CG50-2 | reverse complement strand
TCGTACTGCATCGGTTTCAGGCCGGCGAGGGCGGAGCCGAGCGCTCCGGTGGTCTTGATTTCGCCTCTCAGTTCGCCCATCTGGTTATAGACGTTACCAAAGTTGTTGTAGATGTTGTTGAACTGTGTGTCTACGGCGCTCAAAGCGTCGCCGACGTTGTGGTAGGTGCCGCCGCGGATGATGTAGGTGGGGGCGGAGATCGAACCGTCGGAGTTGACCGTGGAGCCGCCGCCGAAGTGGTTGGAGACGCTCGACGATACGCCCCACAGCTGGGAGCCGTTGATTGCGTCGGCGCTGGTCTGGCTGACTTCGCCCTTGGCGACGTTGGCGATCTTTTTGTTTCCGGCGTCGATGCCGGCCTTAGTGACCGAGGGGCCGTTGTGGATGACGAGGCCGTTGTCGGTGATCGAGGTGCCGCCGGCCGTAAAGGCGTTCGCCGTGACGCTGTTGAAGTTCACGTCGGCTTTCGTGGCGATGGTGACGTTTTTGTCGTCGCGGGTGATGGTGATGTTGTCGCCGCTGGTGAACGTCACTGTGTCGTTGGGATTGACGGCG
>NZ_RAWT01000113.1:0-556 GCF_003612005.1 Pyramidobacter sp. CG50-2 | reverse complement strand
TCGACGACCAGCGGCGTGGCGGCGTCGATCTGCTTGCTGCCCGGCACGGCTTCCGCGTCCTGGATCGTCCACTTGGCTGCGGCGCCGATGGTGGTGCCGATGTTGTCGATCTTGGTCTTGGTGGCGTCGTCCAGCCCGATGGTCATCTTCTTCGCGGCGGTGTCGTAGGTCGCTTCCACGTAGTTCTTGCCCGCGAATTCAAGGGTGTTGCCGGCCTGGATCGCTCCGGTGTTCGCCCCCGCTTTTACGTTGAAGCCGCCCGACAGGTTGGTGATCGTGCTGTTGTTGCTGATGTCGATATTCTGGCCGAGATTCGGGTCGGCTTTGACGGTGACGACGGGAACGGAATCGGTTCCGGCCACTTCAACGGCGATCTTGTTCGTCTCGCCTTTGAACTGGATCTCGGGCACTCCGCTCTTGCTGATGGTGAGGGTCTTGGTATTGGCTGACGTGCCGTCGCTCACCTTGAACTTGCCGTCGATGTTCGTCACCGGATTGCTGGTGGTGGTGTTGATCTGGTTGATGACGTCGCCGGTGATGTTCTGCACGAGCTTGG
>NZ_RAWT01000053.1:0-18983 GCF_003612005.1 Pyramidobacter sp. CG50-2 | reverse complement strand
AACGAAGGCCTTCGCTTCGCCATCCGCGAAGGCGGCCACACCGTCGGCGCCGGCGTCGTCTCCCAGATCCTCGAGTAGATCTCCCTGGGCCTTTTATAAGGAAAGGACTTTGAAAGAAAAAATCCTCCTGCTCTGGCGGCGGGAGGATTTTTCCCGGAATTTTTTTTCACTGAGAGGAGGTGCACGTCATGGCAGACGAGATCGGCCTTACATGCACTGAATGCAAGAACCGCAACTACGTGACCTTCATCAACAAGAAGAACATGAACGGCAAACTTCAGCTGAACAAGTACTGCAAGCACTGCAGAAAACACACCTTGCACAAAGAGAGCAAGTAGTGTATAATCCCTGATTGTCGCAGGTCCGTAGCTCCAATTGGTAGAGCGTCGGTCTCCAAAACCGAGGGTTGAAGGTTCGAATCCTTCCGGGCCTGCCATTATGTTGTGACCAAAACAAAAAGAATAGGGGGCCAAGGTTGTGGATAAGCTCAAAAGCACGCTCCGCGAAGCGCGCGCCGAACTCAACAAGATCACTTGGCCTGGCAAACAGCAAGTCTGGTATTCTACTCTGGTCGTGATCTTTGTAACGCTCCTTGTGGCGACGTATCTCGGAATCGTCGATCTGGTCCTGACGGGAGTTTTTTCAAAGATTCTTGGATAGGATCTTTTTGCCGGGCATCCAATTCCATTGCAGGGAGGTTCAGGGGGCCGATGTTTTTCGGGTCCCTTTTTTACTATGACCGAAAAAAAACATGAATGGTTCACTGTCCAGACCTATTCTGGATATGAAAACAAGGTCAAAGCCAACCTGGATCAGCGGATTGCTTCGATGGGCATGGAGAACAAGATCTTCCGCGTTCTCGTGCCGACGGAAGAACGAGTCGTTGTCAAGGATGGAAAGTCGCGACGCATTTCCCACAAGCTCTTCCCCAGTTACGTGCTGGTGGAGATGATCATGGACGAGCAGTCGTGGTATGTCGTGCGTCATACGCCCGGCGTGACGGGGTTCATCGGCGCCGGCAACCATCCGCTGCCGATCACCGACAGCGAGATCGACGAGATCCTCGTCAAGATCGGCGAGAAGGAAGCCGCCCCGGCGCCCAAGGTCGAGATCGACTGCGAGATCGGCGACCGCGTCCGCGTGTCGGCCGGTCCCCTCGCTGGCATGGAGGGCCCCGTGACGGAGATCTCGCCCGGCAAGGGCAAGGTAAAATTCAGCGCCAACGTCTTCGGACACGACACTGAGATCGAAGTGGATTATGCAGAGCTGGAAAAGCTCTGATAAATAAGTCCGCCGCCGTCTCTTGTACGATGGGAGCGGGCTTCACTAAATCTGCGCATTAGCGAGAGGAGTCTTTAAGTATGGCAAAGAAAGTCATTGGCGTGGTCAAACTCCAGCTGCCCGCTGGCAAAGCCACACCTGCGCCACCCGTGGGACCCGCGCTTGGCCAGTACGGTGTGAACATCATGGAGTTCGTGAAGCAGTTCAACGCGAAAACGGCGTCTCAGCCGGGGATGATCATCCCCGCCGTGCTGACCGTTTACGCGGACAGAAGCTTCTCCTTCATCCTCAAGACACCGCCTGCAAGCGTGCTGATTCGTAAGGCTGCGGGAATCGAAAAAGGATCGGGCGCGCCGAACAAGAGCAAAGTCGCGAAGCTGACGATGGCCCAGGTCATGGAGATCGCCAAGGTCAAGCTGCCCGACATGAACGCCAACGACGTGGACGCCGCCGCCGCGATGGTGGCCGGCACCGCCCGTTCGATGGGCGTCGACGTCACCGAGTAGCCGCCGCAAGGCGTACCGTGGAAGGCGAAAGCCGTCATCACCACAAGGAGGAAAAAACAATGGCAAAAATTGGCAAGAGACGCGCCGAGCTTCTCAAGAAGCTGGAGCCCCTCAAGGCGTACGGCCTCGAAGAGGGCATCGAATTGGCCCTTTCGGCCGCGAACGCGAAGTTCGACGAGAGCGTGGAGATCCACGTCCGTCTGAACGTCGATCCCCGTCAGGCGGATCAGCAGGTGCGCAGCACCGTTGGCCTGCCCAACGGCACCGGCAAGACGAAGCGCGTCGTCGTCCTGACTTCCACCGACAAAAACGTGGAAGCTCAGGAAGCGGGCGCCGATTACGTCGGCAGCACCGATCTGGTCGACAAGATCAAGGGCGGCTGGATGGACTTCGAAGCCGTCGTCGCCACGCCGGAAATGATGAAGTTCATCGGCCCTCTCGGCAAGGTGCTCGGCCCCCGCGGGCTGATGCCCAGCGCCAAAGCCGGTACGGTCACGGCCAACGTCGGCTCGACCGTCAAGGAGATCAAGGCCGGCCGCGTCGAGTACCGCGTCGATAAGTTCGGCATCCTGCACAACGCCATCGGCAAGGCCAGCTTCGGCAAGGACAAGATCCTCGAGAACATCAAGGCCTATTACGCCGCGGTGCTCAAGTCCCGCCCCGTCGCCGTCAAGGGCGCTTACGTGAAGTCCCTGACGTTGTCCACGACCATGGGCGTAGGCGTGCGCATCGACGCCGCCGACGCGGAAAAAATCTGCGCGGCTGCCGCCGAATAAGGTTTCGCCCTTCGTCAACCTCTCGCGCAAGCGAGGGGTTGATTTTTTTTATCCCTTCGGGTATAATCCACAACTGTGAACTTAAGACAGTGGGTACCTTCGGGTACAAAGGTTTGCCGCCCACCGAGGTTCGGAATGTAAAACGACTTCATGCTGCGCCGTGCGCGCGTATTGTGGCGTTCAATCTTCCCTGCCTGCGGAGGCGGGGAAGATTTTTATTTGAGGAGGTGAATCGATTTGCCCGCACAGTATAAAGTTGATCAGGTTGCCGAACTGAAAGATCTGTTCAGCGGCGCCGAGGCGATTTTCGTCGCCGAATACCGCGGTCTGACCGTGGCTCAGGCTTCCGCGCTGCGCAAGGCGATCCGCTCTGCCGGCGGCAAGGCGAAAGTGGCCCGTAACCGGCTTGCCGAGATCGCTCTCGACGAAGTGGGACTGGCCAAGGACGTGAAGATGATGAAGGGGCCCAACCTCTACGTCGTCGCCGCCGACAACAGCCCCGCCGTGGCCAAGGCCATCAAGGATTTCAGCGAAGTGAAGGAAAACGCCGCGTTCGTCATCAAGGGCGGCGTGATGGGGAAGGAACTGCTGGACCTCGACAACGTCAAAGCTCTGGCCGCCATGCCCTCCCGCGACGAGCTCATCGCCAAGGCGGTCGGCTCCATCGCCAGCCCGCTCCGCGGCCTCGTTACGGTTCTGTCCGGCCTGCCCCGCGGCCTTGTGACCGCGCTGTCCGCGATCGCCGACAAGAAGAAAGAAGCTGCGTAAAAGCAGCGTGACCGCGCTCCGAGAGCGCACATCCGAGAATCCGGCGGCCTGAGGCCGCCTGAACAAATTTCCCGAGGAGGAAAATTACTATGACCAAAGATGAGATCATTTCCGCGATTGAAAGCATGTCCGTTCTTGACCTGGCCGACCTGGTGAAGGCCCTTGAAGAGAAGTTCGGCGTTTCCGCCGCCGCGCCCGTGATGATGGCCGCGGGCGGCGCCGCTGCCGGCGCTGCCGCTCCCGCCGCCGAGGAGAAGACCGAGTTCGACGTGGTGCTGAAGGAAGTCGGCGCCCAGAAACTCCAGGTCATCAAGGTCGTCCGCGAAGTCACCGGCCTTGGCCTCAAGGACGCCAAGGACTTTGTCGAGAACCCCGGCAAACCGATCAAGGAAGGCCTGTCCAAGGAAGACGCCGAAGCTCTCGTCAAGCAGTTCGAGGGTACCGGCGCGACCGTCGTGCTTGCTTAATCGCCCGATACGAAAAAATGTGCCTGAAAAAGGGGATCCCGTCGCTGGCGGGATCCCCTTTTTTTTGTTATGATGCGGGCGAGACGGCGAGGAGGAATGGTCATGACACCGGTAATCGACGTGCACGTCCACGTGTATCCCGAACAGTTCGTCAGGGATCAGGAGTTGATTTCGAAAAGGGAGCCGCATTTCGATCTGCTCACGCACAACAGGGTCCATAAATGGGGCACGGCGGATCAGCTGATCCGCCGCATGGACGAGACGGGCGTCGAGCAGTCGTGGATCTTCGGCTTCGCGTTCCGCGATCCCGGGCTGTGCGCGATCTGCAACGACTACGTGATCGACGCCGTGCGGCGTTATCCGGGGCGGTTGAAGGGCTTCGCCTCGGTCTCGCCGCTGACGCGGGGGTTTACCGCCGAGGCGGAGCGCTGCGCCGACGCCGGGCTGATCGGCATCGGCGAGCTGTTTCCGCAGGGGCAGAACTTCGATCTCGGCGACCGGCGCCAGACGTGGCGGCTGGCCGCCGTGCTGGAGGAGCGCCGGCTGCTGCTCAACGTGCATACGGCCGAGCCGGTGGGGCACGACTACGACGGCAAGGGCAACGTCGGGCCCAAGGAAGCCGCGGCGTTCTGCCTGAACCATCCCGGCGTCAGGGTGATCTTCGCCCACTTCGGCGGCGGCCTCTGGCTGTACGAGACCATGCCGGAGATGAAACTTGCGCTCAAAAACGCCCGGTACGACACGGCCGCCTGGCCGTTCCTGTACGACGCGCGCGTGCTCGCCGCGGCGAAGGCCGCTGGCGCGCTGGACAAGATGCTGTACGGCACCGACTGGCCGATCCTGGACCGCGAGCGCTTCGCGTCGCGGCTGCGGGGTTGCGGCCTGGACGAGCGGGAAAAAGAGGCGTTCATGGGCGGCGCGGCGGCGCGTCTGCTGGCTGAAAGAGAGCGCTGAGCGGCGCTCGGGCGGCGCGGGGTTTTTGCGAAACCGAACTTGACAGGTCCAAAGCATGATGATAGAATCTTCCTCGTGCTAGCGAGGCGGCATACAGGGGCGGTTAGCTCAGCGGAAGAGCGCCTGCCTTACAAGCAGGTGGTCACAGGTTCGATCCCTGTATCGCCCACCATCCAATAGGGGTTGTAGCTCAGTCGGTTAGAGCGTCGGCCTGTCACGCCGAAGGTCGAGAGTTCGAGTCTCTTCAGCCCCGCCATTGCACGGCGAGATAGCTCAGTTGGTAGAGCAGGGGACTGAAAATCCCCGTGTCCCCAGTCCGATTCTGGGTCTCGCCACCATCCGATGCGGAAGTAGCTCAGGGGTAGAGCACAACCTTGCCAAGGTTGGGGTCGCGGGTTCAAATCCCGTCTTCCGCTCCATTTTGACGTTAAGAGACCGGCGGCATAGCCAAGTGGTAAGGCAGAGGACTGCAAATCCTTTATCCCCAGTTCGAATCTGGGTGCCGCCTCCATAAAATTCCTCGATAGCTCAGTCGGCAGAGCGGGTGACTGTTAATCACTAGGTCGCAGGTTCAAGTCCTGCTCGAGGAGCCAGAATGTTCACGGGCTTTCAGCATAGTCGCGCTGAAAGCCCGTTTTTTTGTTTTTGGCGGCGTGAATGCGGGCGAAAGCCGGCCGGCTTCCGTCCACATTTTATCGCGCCGCCGCCCTTCGCTTTTCGAAAAGAACGCTGCTCTTGACAGGCCAACGGCTTTAAACTAGAATTCCTGATAGGAATAAACACAATGAATACAGAACGGGAAGAATTGACTCAGGAATGGTCGGGCTTCGAGAGCGAACTGCGGCGGACGATCGGCGAAAAGAAGGGGTATCGGCATCGCTCTGGCCGCCGGCAGAAATACGATCGAAGCGGCGTTGGTTCGTAAAAAAATCGCTGCCGACGATGCGGCAGGCATCCGGAAAAAGGACGCCTGCCGCATTGTGGCGGCTGATTGAAAAGAGGGAAGAACGCATGTTTTTTCAGTTCGACTATTTTTTACGGATGTTCACGATTATCTTCTCGGGATTCAAAGACACGGTTTCGATGGCGTTCGTCCCGCTCGTTTTCGCGGTGCTGCTCGGCTTTGTCCTGGCGGCGTCGCGATACTGCAACATTCCCGCGCTGAAGCGGTTTTCCGTCGAGCTCGCGTCGCTTTTCCGCAGCGCGCCGAGAGTGCGCAAATTCGTGGGGTCCGTGGCGTGAGGGCGTTAGTGTCAAGCGCAGCGCAAATGCCGGATCGCTTCCGCCGGGGCACGGGGCCTGACGGCGTGGACCGCGATTTCGTCGAGACTGCGGCGCGGCTCAGAAAAGAGCTTTACGAAGAATACGGCGCCTTTTACTACGTGCCGATGGCGGAATCCCGAGCCGTGCAGCTTCCCGTCTCCGTGGGGTGCAGCTATGGCCGCTGCCTCTTCTGCGACCTGAATCACGGGCTGGCCTACCGGGAGCTTTCCTGCCCGGAGATACGGGACAAGGTCGGGAAATTGCGTTTTCTCCACAAATACGACCGCCGGCCCGTGCGGCGCTGTCTTTTGTCTGGAGGGAACCCGTTTTGTTTGCCCGCGGAGAAACTGCTGTGGATCGCCGGGGAGCTGCGCGGCGCCTTTCCCGAGTGCGAGTCCGTCTCCTGCTTCGCACGGGCGGACGACGTGATGAAAAAGTCGGCGGAGGAACTTGAGATCCTGCGCGCGGCCGGATACGACCGCCTGTGCCTGGGGATCGAGTCGGGGTCGGAGCGGGTGCTCCGCTATCACGAGAAGGGCGTGGGGCGCGCCGGGAACGCCGAGGCCATGAGGAAGCTCGACGCCGCCGGGATAAGCTATTCAGTCTACGTCATCCTGGGGCTGGGGGGACGGGCTCTTTCCGACGAGCACATCGCCGAGACGGCAAGCCTGCTGAACGGAGCGCATCCCTTCGAGCTGACGGTGGTGAACCTGGTACTGTTCAGGGGAGCCCGTCTGGCGGAGCGCGTGCGCGCGGGCGAGTTCAAGCGGCTTCGGCCGCTCGAGGCTCTGGGCGAGGGGCGGCGTCTTCTCTCGCTGCTGGAGATACCGACCGTCTACGACGGGACCCACAAGACCAACGCCTTTCCGCTGAAAGGGCGTCTGCCGGAGCACAAAGCGCTCCTGCTGCGCCGGATGGACTGGGCCATCGAGCGTCTGAGCCGCGGGAACGTGCAGGAATACGAGATGCGAAGATGGCGCAACTGGTTCACGGAGTAACGCCCCGCATCGGGAAAAAATCGGCGTCTGCCGCGAACGTGAGGAAAAAACGCGCCGGTTCCGTTTTAATGAAATCCGGAAATCCGAATCACTTCAATCGGCGGGGTTCTTGAGGTCGCCCCGCCCGCGCCGCCTTCCGCAGGCGCCGTTTCATCGCCGCTGTTTTTTCGTCGTATTCTCGCAATGTGCTGAATTATGAAAAAAATGCCCCTCAAAACGTGGCACATGTGCTATAATGCCGCTAACTTTTCAGGAAAACGGCGAGACGGAATTTTTCGCCTGTTCTGAAGATCTTGTCGTTTGAGGAGTGAAGGGTATGGAACGAGAGAGTTTCAAGTCGCGGATCGGTTTCATCCTGGTCAGCGCCGGGTGCGCGATCGGCATCGGCAACGTGTGGAAGTATCCCTGGCTGGTGGGGCAGAACGGCGGCGGCATTTTCGTGCTGTTCTACCTGCTGTTTTTGATCTGTATGGGCATTCCCGTGCTGACGATGGAGCTGGCGGTGGGACGCGGCAGCCGCAAGAGCGCCGTCAAGGGCTACGAGACGCTGGAGCCGGCCGGCAGCAAATGGCACGTACACGGCTGGTTCTGCGTGGCGGGCAACTATCTGCTGATGATGTACTACACGACGGTTTCCGGCTGGATGCTGTCGTACTTCTTCAAGTTCACCTTCGGCACGTTCGACGGCATGGCGGCCGAGAAGGTGAACGGCGTCTTCGGCGGCATGCTCGGCAATCCCGAGGAGATGGCGCTGTGCATGGCGCTGACGGTGATCGGCGGCTTTCTGGTCTGTTCCATGGGGATGCAGAAGGGGCTGGAGAAGGTCACCAAGTGGATGATGCTCGGCCTGCTGGCGCTGATCGTGGTGCTGGCGGTGCACAGTCTGCTGCTGCCGGGGGCTGGGGAAGGGGCGCGCTTTTATCTGTTGCCCAGCGTGGAGCGCATGAAGGCTTCCGGGCTCGGCTCCGTGATCATGGCGGCCATGAACCAGTCGTTCTTCACGCTCAGCCTCGGCATCGCCTCGATGGAGATCTTCGGCAGCTACATGTCGGATCAGTTCACGCTGACCGGCGAGGCCGTGCGCATCGTCGCGCTCGACACCTTCGTGGCGTTCATGGCCGGACTGATCATCTTTCCCGCCTGCTTCAGCTTCGGCGTGCAGCCCGACGCCGGCCCGTCGCTGATCTTCCTCACGCTGCCCAAGGTCTTCATCAACATGGAGGCGGGCCGTTTGTGGGGCTCGCTGTTCTTCCTGTTCATGACCTTCGCCAGCTTCTCGACGGTGATCACCGTGTTCGAAAACATCCTGGCCGCCTGCATGGACAACTTCGGCTGGTCGCGTACCAAGTCCGTGTGGTTTAACTGCGCCTTCGTGCTCGTGACCAGCGTGCCCTGCGTGCTGGGCTACAATCTGTGGAGCGACGTGCGCATCCTCGGTTCGCGCGACGTGCTCGACAGCGAAGACTTTGTCGTCAGCAATCTGCTGCTGCCGCTGGGGTCGCTGATCTATCTGCTGTTCTGCGTGACGAAATGGGGCTGGGGCTTCGACAAATACCTGGCGGAGTGCAACAAGGGCGTGGGCATCAAGATGAGCCGCCGCTTCAAGCCATATTTTCAGTTCGTGCTGCCGCTGCTGATCCTGGCGATCCTGATCCAGGGGCTGATGTAACAAACAAAGAGGACTTCCCGCACACGGGAAGTCCTCTTGATGTTTCTTGAGATTTATCTTTGTACGGCGGCGCGGAATTTCTGCTTCCGGCTCTTCGGAGTTTCGGGAAGCGTCATGGCGAGAAGTCGGGCATCAAGCAGCGGCGTGATGTAACGCTGCGTGACGTAGAACACGGTTTTTATGCCTAAAAAATCGGCGATCTCGCGACGGGTACGCGGGATCCGGCAGAATTCGAGCAGGCGCGCCGCGCTGTCGGGCAGTTCGTCTACGCCGACAGGCCGATCGTTCCGGCTGCGGTTGTAGAACGTGACGACGAATTCGTTGCGGCGATTTTCGAAAACCGGCTCGGGCAGCCCCATGGCCGCCATTTCGCGGCACATGGTGGGGATGCCGGAATAACGATTTTCGGCCTGCGTCAGCGTCTCGGCCATGACTGCCAGCGTGGAGTTGCGCAGATCGGGCCGACCCTGTCCCAGCTGTTCGACGGTCATGCGGCCATAGAGCGCGCCGGGGCTGTGGATTTCGAGCCGATCGGTGAAAAAGTCGATCTGTATGGGCGTCCCTTCGGTATGGAGGCTGTAGTCGCGGTGGAT
Source organism: Pyramidobacter sp. CG50-2 (assembly GCF_003612005.1). Classification (NCBI taxonomy): domain Bacteria; kingdom Thermotogati; phylum Synergistota; class Synergistia; order Synergistales; family Dethiosulfovibrionaceae; genus Pyramidobacter; species Pyramidobacter sp. CG50-2. The sequence continues at coordinate 9,708 of NZ_RAWT01000053.1, read as the reverse complement.
CAGCGCGTTGAGGATGGCTTCGCGGATCGCGATGAGCGGGTATTCTGGGACGTCGCGCCGTTCTCCTGTCTGCGCGTCGACGACGGTCCGCACCTTCATGTTGCGGCTGCAGAAAGCGAGAGCTTCTTCCGCCATGGCGGACAGAGACCCTTCGATCCTTTTATTGTCGATGAAACGGGCGCGCCCGGCGTCGACGTCGCCGATGCGCGTACCGGGAACGACCACAGCGGTGATCGCCAGTTGAGGGAAGAATCCCTGCGGATACAGGCCGAACGTCATCACGGCGGCCAGAGTGAGAGCTCCGCCACGGGTGATGTTCAGCATTTCATAGGCCTGCGCTTCGGAAAGCTGGCTGAAGCCGGGACGTTCAAAACGCTTTTGTGAAAGATATCGATGGAGTTGGTTTTGATCCAGCATCTGCAACGTGGCGCGTTCGACGGGGCGTTCGTCGTCATGCAGACGGCGGCGGAACGCTTCGTAGCTGTACAGTTCGTAGTCCGTCATCGGCAGGTCTGCGTCGCCGACGCTGTCTTGATTGGAGAAGCTGGACAGCGTGCCGTACAGTTTTTGCGGACAGCCGTCGTGAGCTGCCTTGACCTCGATGGTCCGGGATTCCGCCTTTTGTTGGCGGAGCGACTGGATCAGCTGGACTAATTCTTCGCTTAACATGAAACGTCACCTCCCGATGAACACATCATGCCATAAATGAACAAACGAAATCAACGAATAGAAGTGAATAAACAAAGAAAAATTGTGTTTTAGCTGATAGAATCGCCAAATAAACAAACAGATCAGCAAAATTTCAGCAAAAAATATTGCGCTGAAATTTTGCTGATCTGCCGTCTTTTTGCTCATACGACTTCGAGAGATCCGCAAAGCGGGTGGCGCAGGCCGCGCGGCGGTCGGAGATCGTCCCGCGCGACGGAGCCTTCTCGGGAGGCGGCCGCTTTTCATTTTGGCGCGCGTCGGAGGGAAATTCGTCAGCAGATCCGCGGCAGGATCTCGCCGACGGGCATGTCGACGATGCGGGAGCCGCCGAGCCGGGTCTTCATGCCCACGAGCCCGGTGTGTTCCGCCGTGACGGTGCCGATAAGGGCGGCGTCGCGCCCCAGCGGATGGCGGCGGAGCCGCGCGAGCGCGTTTTCCGTTTCTGCCGGGGCGCAGGCGATCAGGGCGCAGCCTTCGCTGGCGAGGTAGAGCGGATCGAAACCGAGGATATCGCAGATGGCGGCGACGGAGGGATGGAGCGCGAGGCGTTCCTCTTCGATCTCCATGCCGAGGCCCGCGGCTTCGGCCCACTCGCAGAGCACGGTGCCGAGGCCGCCGCGCGTGCAGTCGCGCATGCAGCGCAGGCCCTCGAGCGGCAACAACGGCGCCAGCAGGGGCCAGAGGGCGGCGCAGTCGCTTTCCAGGCCGCCGCGGTCGAGTCCGTAGCGCAGCGCGGCGATGACCGCGCCGTGGCGTCCCGGCGTGGTGGAGAGAATCAGCGCGTCGCCGGGACGCAGGCGGTTCATGCCCAGCGGCCGGGGCGTGGCGGCATGGCCGAGGGCGGTGACGTTGAAAAACGCGCCTTCACAGGCGCCGCGAGGCACCACTTTCGTGTCGCCGGCCGCCAGCGTGGCGCCGAGGGCTTCGCACTGGAGGGCGGCGCTCCGCACGAGGCGCAGCAATTCCGCGCGCGGCAGCCCTTCCTCGATGATCATGCCCAGCGTCAGCCACTGCGGCCTGACGCCGCGCACCGCCAGGTCGTTCGTGGCGCCGCAGACGGCCAGGTGCCCCATGTCGCCGCCGGGGAAAAATCGCGGCGAGACCGTGAAGCCGTCGGTGGTGACGGCCAGGTCCCCTTCTATAAACGTGCAGTCTTCGCAGCCGCCTTTTTGCCCGTCGCAGGCGGCGAAGTTCTTTATCACGGAGGCGATGAGATCGGCCGTGAGGCGGCCGCCGCTTCCTTCGCCCAACGAGATCAGTTCGCTCATAGTCTTCCTCCCCGGCGGCCGTAACGGTACCACGCGCCGCAGCTTCCTTCCGACGAGACCATGCAGGGGCCGACGGGCTCCTGCGGCGTGCAGACCTTTCCAAAAAGAGCGCACTGCGGCGGCGCGAGTCGGCCGCGCAGCACCTCGCCGCAGCGGCAGCCGGGAATGGGCGCGCTGACGGCGGGCGGCAGCTCCAGCTTGGCGCGGGCGTCGCAGCGGGAGTACGGGGCGCGCAGTTTCAGCCCCGACATCCCGATCGTGCCCAGGCCGCGCCAGACGCTGTCGCAGGGCGTGAAACACTCGTCGATCAGCGCCCGGGCGCGCGGATTGCCGTGATCGCGCACGCCGCTCGGATAGGCGTTGACGATGCGCGGCTTCCGGCGCGCGATCTGCGACAGCAGCGCGCACAACGCCAGCAGGATCTGCTCTCCCTCGAAGCCGCCCACGGCGCAGGCGAGGCGGTACTTTTCGGCCAGGATCCCGTAAGGCTCCAGCCCGATGATGCTCGAGACGTGCCCCGGCAGCAGAAAACCCTTCACGCCGGTCCGCGGATCCTGCGCCAGCAGTTCGAGCGCCGGGAGGACCCGCTTATGCTCGACCAGCACGGAAACGTTGCCGACGCCGAGACGCTTCGCTTCTTGAAGAAGCAGGGCCGTCTGCGGCGTCGTCGTCTCGAAGCCGACGGCGAAAAAAACGAACTCCCGCTGCGGCTCGCGCAGAGCCAGCGGGATCACGTCCAAGGCGCTCATGACCACGCGCACGTCGCCGCCGCGGGCCGCCGCTTCGCGCAGCGAGCCGCCTCGTCCCGGCACGCGGATCATGTCGCCGTAGCTGCACAACGCCACGCCGGGCAGCGAAGCCGCCGCGATGGCCTGGTCGACGTCGGCCTGATCGGTGACGCAGACCGGGCAGCCGGGGCCGGAAAGCAGCCCGACGTTTTCCGGCAGCAGCGAGCGCAGGCCGCTGCGGAAGATCGACACCGTATGAGTGCCGCAGACTTCCATCAGCGTGACCGGTCCCGTGCGCCGGGCCAGCTCCGCCAACGTCCGCGCGGCGCTAGAAAGGAAGCTGCCCCGCATCGCCGGCGCCTTCCCGGATTTCGGCCCAGAGCGCTTCCAGTTCCGCGCCGTCGCGTTCGTCGACTTTTTCGATGGCAAAACCGGCATGCACCAGCACGAGATCCCCCACGGCCGGCGCGTCCAGCAGGTCGACGCGGATCGAACGGCGGATCGGGCCGGCCGAAGCGATCGCGCTGCCGTCGCCGCAAAGCTCTTCAATTCTGTGAGGCACTGCGAGACACATCTGTCCGCCCCCTTTTTTTTTCGAAAACCCTTCGTCAATTATACAACGGCGAAACGCTTTCGCCGCACGGCAGTTGCATCCCGCCCGAAACGTTTTTCCAATTTGTTGCATGTTTGAACTTTGAGGCGTTTATATCTTATTCATTTTGCGTCATTGACGTAACCGATTCTGGCGTTAAAATGAAACGGTAAAAGCCGCACGAACTGCGCGGACAAAAACACCTTTCAAGGAGTGGATTCACTATGGCAGTCGAACTTACGAAAGAGACGTATGAAGCGGCGATCGAAGCCAGCAAAAACAAACCCATGTTTATGGATTTCTGGGGCCCCAAGTGCACTCATTGCCTTGCCCTGATGCCCAGCGTCGAAGCTCTCGCCGAGAAGTATGCCGACAAGGTCGACCTGTGCAAGGTCAACATCGCCGGCGGCCGCCGCGTCGCCATGGCCCTCAAGGTCATGAGCCTTCCTTCCTTCCTGTTCTTCAAGAACGGCGCCGAAGTGGCCCGTCTCAGCGGTGACACGGTCACCATCGAGCAGATCGAAGAGAACGTCAAGAAGCTCTGCGAATAACCTCGCCCAACGAAAAAGCCCGCGCGTTTCGCGCGGGCTTTTTGCATCGGACGCCGCGTGAGTTCCGGAGCGGAAATCGGCGCGGGGAGGAGGGCGCGGCGGGATGTTTTTTGTCGTGAATGGGTTTGTATTTTTAAATGAAAAATAAAGGCCGTAAATCTTTATGTTGTGACAGAATGTCGTAAGAATATTTCTTTCTTCGAGGCGTTTGTTTAAAATGCACAAAATAAATTTGCCTTTTTGCGGTTTTGGTGTATTCCTCGTACTTTTGGATCGACTGTTCTTTCATAAAAAACATTACTGAGCGATCGTAAAAAACTTGATATTTTTCTCGTTGGTTGTAAAATGAACCTGGCGAGAGAAATTCGGGAGAGAGATTCCGACCTGTTTTGTGAGCGTCGGACGCCGAAGGGGCAACGCAAAACGTTTTTTCATTGCGGAAACTCTCAGGCACAAAGGATCCCGAGCGGACGCCGCTCTGAATATACGTGCGAATCGTACGACAGAGACTCATGACCACCAGAGAGGTGAGCGTGATGTCCTGTCGCTTTATTTTGCTTACGAACAACCCGCGTTACAAGGACCGCGCCGATTTGCCCGTGCAGTTCGTCGCCGGCGCCGGGAGAGACGTCATCGCAGCCGGGCGCGACCTGATCCACAAGGGATGGGTTCTGCAGAACCATCCGCTGTACGGCAACTTTCGTCCGCATCAGCAGCCCTTTCGCACGTTGTTGCTCAAAAAAGACGAAAAATCGGACTTCGACGAATACGGCCTCAACCTGATCGAAGAGGCGGGGCTCGTCTACGCGAACGATCCCCACCCGCTGACTCCGGCGCAGACGCCGCCCCGGATGTCGGCCGACTGTTCCGAGATCGACTTCGAGCTGATGAAGGAGACGCTTCTCAAGAACGATCTGATCCGCTAGCGTTTTATCCGGGCACGGAGCGGTTCCCTCCGCTGGGCAGAGCGTGGAATCTCTTCTGGCCATGATCTAACGATACAGGTACCGCGCGCCGCCGGATTTTTCCGGCATCAGTGCCCCGACGAGGGGCATGGGTAACATTCAGAAGGGAGGAGTTATCTTGAAGCTTGAACTCCATAAGGTAAAGATTGACAAGATCGCGTTTGGGGACGAATTCTCCGTCAAAGGCGGAGTGCTCACCATCAACAAGAAGGCCATCATCGACCATCTGATGGATGACGATCGTCTCGCCAGTGTCGATGTGGAACTGGCCCATCCGGGCGAAAAGACCCGCATCATGCCCGTGAAGGACGTTGTCGAGCCCCGCTGCAAGATCGAGGGCACCAATGAGGTGTTCCCCGGCATGATCGGCGACGTCGACACCGTCGGCGAAGGTTCCACTCTGGTCCTCGACGGCGCCGCCGTGGTCACCACCGGCCGTCTCGTCGCCCCGCAGGAAGGCATCGTCGACATGTCCGGCCCCGGCGCCGAGCTGACGCCGTTCTCCAAGACCAAAAACATCGTTCTGGTCCTGAATCCCGTCGAGGGGCTCGAGAACCACAACCGCGAGACGAGCTGCCGCATGGCCGGCCTGAAGGCCGCCGTCTTCATCGCCCAGCAGATCAAGAAGGCCGGATTCAAGGCCGACAAGGTCGAGACGTTCGAGGCTCCCTGCTACAAGGACGCCCTGGCCGCCTATCCCGGACTGCCCAAGGTCGCCTACATCTACATGCTGCAGACCCAGGGACTGCTTCACGACACCTACGTCTACGGCGTCGACGCCAAGAAGATCATCCCCTCGGTGATCAACGCCACCGAAGTCATGGACGGCGCCATCTGCTCCGGCAACTGCGTGTCCGCCTGCGACAAGAACAGCACTTACGTGCATCTGAACAACCCCATCATCAAGAGCCTTTACGAGCACCACGGCAAGGATCTGAACTTCATCGGCGTCGTCATCACCAACGAGAACGTGACGCTGGCCGACAAGAAGCGCAGCAGCTCCTACGCCGTCAAGCTGGCCCAGACTCTTGGCGCCGACGCGGCCGTCATTTCCGAGGAAGGCTTCGGCAACCCCGACGCCGACCTGGTCATGAACTGCTGGAAGTGCGAGCGCAAGGGCATCAAGACGGTCCTCGTCACCGACGAGTACGCCAACCGCGACGGCGCCTCCCAGTCTCTGGCCGACACCTGCCCCGAAGGCGACGCCTGCGTCACCGCCGGCAACGCCAACGCTACGATCACCCTGCCTCCGATGGACAAGGTCATCGGCGACATCCAGTTTGCCGACGTCATGGCCGGCGGTTTCTTCGGCTCGCTGAAGAAGGACGGCAGCATCTTCGCCGAGATCCAGATCATCACCGGCGCCACCAGCGAAGTTGGCTTCACCAAGCTGGGCGCTTACACGATCTAGTTCGCGGCCAAGACGCGCGAATCCCTTTTTCCAAGGACAGACTCTTAAGGAGGGGAACTTATGACTTATAAAGTAGTTCACTATATCAACCAGTTCTTCGCCGGCATCGGCGGAGAAGAGAAGGCCGACATCGCGCCCGAAGTGCGCGAAGGCATCGTCGGTCCCGGTCTGGCCCTGAAGAACGCTTTCAAGGGCGAGGCCGATATCGTTGCCACCATCATCTGCGGCGACTCCTACTTCGCCGAGAACATGGACGCCGCTTCCGACTTCGTGGTCGAGGCCGTGAAGAAATACGGCGCCGATGGCTTCGTCGCCGGTCCCGCTTTCAACGCCGGCCGCTACGGCACCGCCTGCGGCGCCGTCTGCAAGGCCGTGGGCGAGAAGCTCGAGATTCCCACCGTTTCCGCCATGTACGTCGAGAACCCCGGCGTCGACCTGTACAAGAAGTACACCTACATCGTCAGCGCCGCCGACAGCGCCCGTGGACTGGGCAAGGCCGTGCCCGCCATGGCCAGCATCATCCTGCGCCAGATGAAGGGCGAAAAGCTCGGCACCCCGGCCGCCGAAGGCTACATCGAGCGCGGCGTGCGCGTCAACAAATTCTACGACGAAGTCGGCGCCGAACGCGCCGTGAAGATGCTGATCAGCAAGCTCAAGGGCGAGAAGTTCGAGACCGAGTACAAGATGCCCGTGTTCGACCGCGTCGAGCCCCGGCCGGCTCTCAAGGACGTCAGCAAGGCCACGATCGCCCTCGTCACTTCCGGCGGCATCGTGCCCTTCGGCAATCCCGACCACATCGCCGCTTCCAGCGCCCAGAACTACGGCGAGTACAACATCGCCGGCGTCGAGGACCTGAAGCAGGGCGAGTATCAGACCGCTCACGGTGGTTACGATCAGACCTACGCCAACGAGGATCCCGACCGCGTGCTGCCCGTCGACGTGATGCGCAAGCTGGAGAAGGAACACAAGATCGGCAAGCTCTACGATTATTTCTACGCCACCGTCGGCAACGGCACCGGCGTCGCCAACGCCAAGCGCTTCGGCACGGAAATCGGCAAGAAGCTGCACGGCAAGGTCGACGCGGTCATCCTCACCTCCACCTGAGGCACCTGCACTCGTTGCGGTGCAACGATGGTCAAGGCTATTGAAGAGAACGCCGACGTCCCCGTGGTCCACATGCTGACGATCGTCCCGATCTCTCTGAGCGTCGGCGCCAACCGTCTGATTCCCACGGTCGCCATTCCTCACCCCCTCGGCAACCCCGCGCTGAAGCCCGAGGAAGAGTTCGCGCTTCGTTACCGTCTGGTCACCCGCGCCCTCAAGGCCCTGCAGACCCCGGTGACCGAGCAGACCGTTTTCACGGAGGACTAAGCGCCTCTCGACGGTTAGAGAGATATTCGAAACCTAAAAAAGGACGCCTTTTTGCGAAGGCGTCCTTTTTTTTATGAGCGAATATGGATATAATATGAAAAAGATCGGAGATTTTGATTTTCTGAAGAAGGGGTGCGAAAGTTGAAAGACCTGAAGATTTTAACAGGCTGTGTCGCCGTGCTGACGGTGATCGCCGTGGGGGTCGTCCTGCAGGCGGCGCAGAATGTCTTTCTGCCTCTGGTGATCGCCTGGATCATTTCATATATCATGGCGCCGGGAGTGCGTTTCATGACTCGTCTGAAAGTGCCGGTCGAAATCACTACGTTCCTGCTGCTGGCGCTGCTGCTGTACATCACGTCGCAGGCGGGCAGCTTCCTGAGCCAGCTGTTCGTCGGTTCGACCGACAAGTTCATGAACTATTACGAACAGCTCGTCGCCATCTGGAACCAGTTCTCGGCCAAATACAACATCACCGCCACCTACCTGCGGGGCGTGGACTGGGGCGGGGCGCTGCGTTCCTATATCATCGCGCTGTCGGGGTCGATCGTCACGATCCTGTCCAAAACGGTGATGGTGATCGTCTTTCTGATGTTCATCCTCTTCGGCAGCCCCTACGTGGAGTATAAAATGCGCAAGGCGTTTCCGCAGAAGAGCGGACAGGTCATGAACATCCTCGATTCGATCTCGACGCAGATCGGCCGTTTCCTTTCGGTGATGACGCTGATCAGCGGCGCGACGGGGATCCTGATCTGGCTGGGGCTGAGCTGGATCGGCGTCGATTTCGCGCCGACGTGGGGCGTGCTGGCGTTCTTCCTGAACTTCATTCCCACGGTCGGTTCGATCGTCGCTTCGGTGCCGCCGATCCTGATTTCGATCGTACAGTTTTATCCTGCGGCGGCCGGCGCTGTGTTCGGCATCCCGCCGCAGGTCTTCATGACGATCGGCGTGATTCTGTCGGTACAGGTGACGATCGGCAACATCATCACGCCCAAGGTGATGGGCGACAGCATGAATCTCAGTCCGGTCATGATCCTGGTTTCGCTGCTGCTCTGGGGCTGGCTCTGGGGCGTGGCGGGGGCGCTGCTTTCCATGCCGATCGCCGGTATCATCAAGATCATCTGCGACAACGTCGACCAGTTGAAGATGGTCGGCGTGCTGATGAGTTCCGGGCAGTCGTTCGAGAAGGAATTCAAGACCGAATAGCGTTCCGCCGGTGAAACGGCGTATGGATTCCCGGCGGTGAAAAAGGGCGGCGGCGTTTTTTCGAGAGGATTGAGAAAGGGGGTGGGTATGGATGAAATGGAGCGGGATTTTCACGGGGAAGAGGACACCGGACGAAAAAGCCCCCATGGATTTTTCCGCGGAGACCGCGGTGGTCGGCGAGAAAACGGCGGTTCCCGCCGACGGCGAAGTCGGCTGCCGGGCTGCCGAGACCGAAGCGGAAGGCCGCGGCGGCGCGGCGGAGAATAAAACGGTCCCTGCCGCGCCGGAGCTCCCTCTTTGCGACGTGACGGTGCGCATGCGCATCAACGATACGGGCGACGTCGCCAAAGCGGCGCTTTATCTGGCGCTTTCGGACGGGATCGGCGAAGAGCGCCGCATCAAGGAAGCGCTGAGCGCCTGCGGGTGGCGCGGCGTGGCCACCGAAGTGGGCGGCATTTCCGGCGAGCTTGCCGCGAAGGCCAGCCGTGCTCTGGTCGGCGCGGCGCTGAACAGCGGCGTCGTGCGCAAGGACGGCGCGGAGATGCACGCGCTCATGCACGCGGCGCAGGAAGCCTTCAAATCTTTCATTCCCTGCGGCCTGCTCGAAACGAGCGTCGGCGCCAAGATCGCCATCGTGCGCAATGCTCAATGGCTGGCCGTGGCCGTCGCCGGCGATGCGGCCTTTCATGCCATCGCCCACCACGAGCGCGTCAGCGTCGGCGTCATGCACATTTGAGTCGTTTCGCGCGGTGCGGCCTCCGTGAGGAGACTTTTCAACTCTGTCAATAGCCAATAAAAAAGTCACCATAACTGCTCATTAAAAAAGTCACCCCCTCACACTCTCATCACAGCAAGACACCTCGAAAGAACTCCCCATCGTGCCGCCATAACAACGTCTACGCGAACGTACA
>NZ_RAWT01000052.1:0-19282 GCF_003612005.1 Pyramidobacter sp. CG50-2 | reverse complement strand
CAGTTTGGCTTCGATCTTCTTGTTGCGATTCTTTTTCCGCGCTGCTTCGATTTCCGCCTGCTGTTCCGATGTGATCTCGTATTTTACGGGCATTCTCCATCACCTCGGGTGCATTATAACTGAGGTACGGGAAGTTTGGCTATACTATAAAGAAGTAGTATGACTCAGAAAGCCGTGTTCGCCGCTCAACAGTTTTTGGGCGGAAGAGGCGTCGGTGACGCGCCCCTTGATGAGGGAATCTCTCATCGTCCGATATCGGCGTTCCGAGAACCACTCTTCGCCCGCGGCTTTCTGGAGGCTGTCCATTGGGCTCATATGAAAACTGTTGACGGCGCAGAGAAAGTTCTGCGGTAGAGGGGTGGAACTGACGCTCACGTGTTCGGAGCTGCATTCGATCAAAGCGATTCTGCCCGATGGATCGGCGGCGGTGAAGGTTTGTGAAGAGCTGATGGGGATCTTGGCAATGCTTTGAAGCACGTCGTCGACGTTACGACATTTTTCCAGAAAGAAGCGCAGCAGCAGTCCCGCGTTCATTCCCGGCTTTATGCGTCGCGGCAGAACTGAGGTAAGACCGACGGCAAGACCGAGGCGGTTGACGCCGTCTTCCATCTGTATGAAGCTGGTCGTGTTCGCGGTGAAGCCCTGCGAGGCGGCGGGAACGTCGTAAATGACGTTCATATTTTGTTCTTTGAGCTCCGAGAAGAAATCGCTGTTGCGGCCAAGCAGGATCTGTCCTTTGCCCGACAGCGCAAAGCAGGAACAGTTGGCGCCCGGCGCTATCGAATAGAGGCTGAACAGAAGCGTCCGCAGCTTTTCGGGGGAACAGCCTTGCCCGTCCGCGACGCCTTGGATTTCATCGAGGATTTCCGGAAAAAATTTTTGATAAACGGGCAGACAGGCCGAAGCGAAGTTTCCTGTTTCTTCGGAAAGCGGAAAGGGAATCTGAGAGAGGAGTGAAACGTTTCGTTGCGCCAGTTTCTGTCCCCACTGACGGCCGATATTGTAATGCGTTCCCGAGAATATTTCATGATTCATGAGATTGCGCTCCTTATTTTTGTAATAAGGGGCTGCCGGCAACTCCTGAACAGAAGGATAGTGGAATAAAAATTTTATGTCAATGCCTCTGCGGTTTTATAATTTACGCGCTGCGCACGTGATCCAGAGGACGAAACGAAATTGCTTGCGCGGCGCTTGAGATTCTGCCGACGGTATTGAATGCTTTCCCCGAATCGATTCTCCGCAAGACGCTGATTCTGAAGACGGCGATGATTGACGGCGGGGAGCCGTATGTGCTGCTGTGGAACACGGAGCAAAAGGGGGAGTAATATACCGAAGAACCATAAGAGAAGGGGCACCATAGCGACGCTTGAAAGAGGAAACGAGATTGATCTTTTCAACTTAGCGTGATATGGGGCTTTTTTGTGTTAACGAAAACAATTGGTAAAGACTTGTTCTGTATGGAGCGCATTTTTGGGGAGTTTTGTTCATTGAATTGTATGAGCGTACATACTTGCATTTCTCTGTAGGAAGAATTATCATTATAAACAATAATCATGTACCGCGAGAATGAATGGTAGGCGGAAGCGATGAAAATATTGGGCGAAGCAGTCTTTTCGTTTTTATCGTGCGCTCTGCGGAGCATGGTTATATGCTTGTCGCGATGAGCATGTTTACAAGGAACGACACTTGGTTGAATGTTTCTTTCAGAAAATCAAATGGTTCCGTAGAATTTTCACCCGCTATGACAAACTTGACGCTTCGTTTTTCGCTTTTGTTCTTGTTGCTGCCAGTGTTATTTTATTGAAATAATACAAGCTGAAATGTTTTTTTAAACAAGCCCTAGCATGAAATGGCTGGGACTTGATGAAACGGCCTACAAACCTCTTAAGGTTTTTGAGTAAGCAACGATCCGGAAGGATTTCTCTGTGCGCGGAGAAATCCTTCTTTGATGTTCGGATTTTAAAAACTAAATCTTGAGTTGAGGTCGGTCATGAATATTGATTGGTCATATGCGTTGCGGCAATTGCCAGTGATCCTGAGTTATGCGGGAATAACTTTGAAAATCGCTGTGCTGGCTATGATGTTGACCCTCGCTTTGGCGCTGGCGGTCACGATTATCCGTTATTACAAAGTCCCGCTATTGACGCCGTTAGTGAACGTATATATCGATATATTTCGAGGAACGCCGTTGTTGACGCAGCTCTTTTTCATTTATTATGGCTTTGCGCAGGTCTCGCCGTTCTTTCGCGAAATGAAGGCGATCAACGCGGCAATACTGGGTTTGGCGCTGAACGCCGCGGCCTATACGACGGAAAATATGCGCTCGGCTCTGGAAGCCGTGGCGAAAGGGCAGACCGAAGCAGGTCTTGCGTGCGGCATGACCCAGTTGCAGACTATGTGGTATATCGTGCTGCCGCAGGCGGCGAGGATCGCCGTTCCGGTATTGACGAACGATTTTATCGCTCTGCTGAAGAACACGTCCATGGCTTTCACGTTGGGTGTCCGAGAAATTATGGGACAAGTGTCGCTGATAGGCAACGGTTCTTTTAAATTTTTTGAAGCATACCTTGACGCATTTATCATCTATTTCTGCTTGTCGAAAATTATCGGTATCCTTCAGAAGTATTTGGAACGCCGTCTGAAAGTTGTCGGAGGAAGCGCGCAATGATCACCATCCGCGGATTGAAGAAACGCTTTGGTGCTCTGGAAGTGCTGAAGGGGGTCGACCTTGACGTAGAAGACGGCGAAGTTATGGCGATTATTGGCCCTTCCGGCACGGGGAAATCCACGTTGCTTCGGTGCATGAATTATCTGGAAGTTCCCGATGCAGGGGAAGTGAGTATCGACGGAATAACCCTGACGGCAGGACAGGCGGCGCGGCGGGATATTTATAAACTGCGGCGCAAAACGGCCATGATCTTTCAGAACTTCCATCTGTTCAACAACAAAACGGCGCTCGAGAATATCGCCTTTCCCACACAGATCGTCCAGCATAAGAAAAAGAAAGAGGCTCGTGCGGCAGCCCTGAAGATTTTGGAGCAGGTAGGGCTCGAGGAAAAAGCAGACGCCTCTTCGGCTACGCTTTCCGGCGGGCAGCAGCAGCGCGTCGCTATCGGCCGCGCCATTGCGTTGAACCCCAAAGTCATGCTCTTCGACGAGCCGACCAGCGCGCTTGATCCATATCTGGTCGGGGAAGTGCTGAACGTGATCCGCGGTTTGGCGCGGAAACACAATATGACTATGGTGATCGTGACCCATGAGATGTCGTTTGCCCGCGACGTCGCAGACCGTGTGGTGTACATGAATCATGGTCGGATCGTCGAGAGCGGCACGCCGGAACAGATTTTCAACGCTCCGCAGCAGGAAGAGACGCGGCAGTTTCTCATGCACATTTCTGAACGTCGATGAAGGGCATGTGTGGCATGGATCGGTATTTTTGATCTTCGGGGTAAGAGGTAACAAAAAGTCTCCCATTTTTTCGACACGTTCGAAAAAATGGGAGACTTTTTAGTGCGTGGGGCTGTGAGGAGATTAAGCGCGGCGCTCTTTGATGCGGGCGCTCTTGCCGCTGAGTTTGCGCAGATAGTACAGCTTGGCGCGGCGGACGCGGCCGAGGCGCTTGACTTCGATCTGGGCGACGCTGGGGCAGTGAAGGGGGAAAATCCTCTCCACGCCGACGCCGTTGCTGATCTTGCGGACGGTGAAGCTTTCGCCGATGCCGCCGTGCTTGCGGGCGATAACGATGCCTTCGAAGGCCTGAAGACGCTCGCGGGCGCCTTCCTTGACCTTGACGGAAACGCGCACGGTGTCGCCCGCGCGGAAGGCGGGGATTTCGCCCTCCGGCTTCATGTATTTCTGCTCAACGAGTTTTACTCTGGGATCCATACTGCATTACCTCCCTGTTTGTCGGGTGTTTTATCTGGAACCGAAAAACCGGTCCAGCGTAGCGGAGATCAGAGCGGTGCGAGGCAGTTCTCCACCGGTAGTCTCCTGGGGCCGCATGGCGATGACGCGGCCTTGCGCCGGCGCGGCGCCGAAAAGGATCAGCGCGGGACCGGACGCTCCGACCATTTGCCGTTTGGCTTCCATCCATGGGATGCCTGAAGGGATCTGCGCGGCGATGGTGAGGAGCGGGCCGTGTTTTTTTCTCGCGACCCACTCCGCCATGCGGCTGACGGAGGGGACGCACTTGATTTCGGGAACTTCGGACAGCCGGCTGCGGAGCGCGTCAAAGTCTTCGCACTTCTGCGGCGCGGCGATCACGCGCGCGAGGCCGTAGGCTTTTGCGGTTTGAACGATCTGCGCGAGTTCGGCGGCCAGTTCCGGCGCGGTGGGATCGATTGAAAGACCAAGATACACTTCGTCTTGCAGATAGTCCATCACGTTGGCGCGGCTGAGCAGATCGGGACGGCGCGAGAGCGTGCGGCCGGCCGCGGCGCGTCGGCGCCATTTCTCGATCTGGGCGTCGTCGCCGGACGTGAGTTCGGCGGGGACTTCCATGCCCTGCCAGACGGCGGGGCGGGTGAAGTGGGGCGTGTCGAGCATGCCGTTGTAGAACGAGTCGTCGGCGACGGAAAGCTCTTTGCCGACGACGCCGGGAACGAGGCGCGAGAGCGCGTCGATCAGCGTCATGGCGGGGATCTCGCCGCCGGTGAGGACGTAATCGCCGATGGAGTATTCCAGATCGACGTACTTCTCGACGAAACGCTCGTCCAGTCCTTCGTAATGGCCGCAGAAGATCGCAAGATGTTCTTCGCGCGCAAGCGCTTCGACGAGGTCCTGCGTCAGCACGGCGCCGACGGGTGTGGGGAAGAGGACTTTCGTCCTTTCGCCGCGGACGGAATGCAGCGCCCGCTCCAGCACTTCGGGCATGAGGGTCATGCCGCCTTTGCCGCCGAAGCTGTAATCGTCGATCTGCCGGTAATTGCCCTGCGCAAAGTCGCGCAGGTTCACGATCTCCACGTCGATCAGCCCTTTTTCCACGGCGCGGCCGACGATGCTGGTGCGCGCGAAGCTGTCGAGAAAATCGGGAAACGCGGTGACGACGGTGACTTTCACAGTTCCCACAGTCCTTCGATCAAACGGAGCGTGACGCGGCGCGCTTTCAGGTCGGCGTCGCGGAGGAATTCCGGCGCGGCGGGGATCAGGTGATCCTTGCCGTCGGGATCTCTAACGACGACGAGCTGAGAGGCTCCGCTGTCGACGATGTCTTTGACGACGCCGAGCTTGCGCCCCTGGTCGTCGCACGCGTCAAGGCCGATCAGGTCGCTGATCCAGAACTCGCCAGGCGCCAGCGGCATGCGCTCGTCCGAGGCGATCTCCACGGAGCAGCCGCGCAGAAGTTCGGCCCGCTCGATGGTGTCGACGCCTTCCAGCGCGGCCAGAAAATAACCGCGCGTCAGCGCGTCGCGCATGCCTTCCACGCGATAGCTCCCCGCGCATTTTCCGTCACGGTAGAAGCTGAGGCTCTCCATATCGAAAAAACGCTCGGGAAAATCGGTGAGCGGCCGGATCTTGAGCTCGCCGCGAAGGCCGTGAGTACCCTGGACCTGCCCGATGACGACTCTGACGGTGCCAGGCATCGTTATTCGGCGTCGGCGTTCCTGTCGCCAGTCTCGGCGACGTCGACTTCGACGCTGTCTCCGCCCTTGACGGAGGAGACGCGGACGATCTGACGAATGGCGTTGATGGTGGCGCCGCGGCGGCCGATGACGCGGCCGGTGTCTTCTTCGGCGACGTGGATCAGCACGCGGAGGACGCCTTCGGCGTCCTTTTCGGCGCTGACTTCAACCGCTTCGGGCTTGGTCACGAGCGAGACGGCGATGGTTTTGACGAGAGCCTGGTAATCCATGGGCGTCACTCGGCTTTCTCGGAGAACTTGGCCCAGACGCCGGCCTTCTTGAGAAGAGCGCGGGCCGTGTCGGACGGAAGAGCGCCGTTGCGGAGCCACTTCACGGCGGACTCCTCGTTGATCTTGATCTCGGCGGGATCCTTCATGGGATCGTACGTGCCGAGCTCCTCGATGAAGCGGCCGTCGCGGGGGCTGTGGGAGTCGGCCACCACGAGACGATAGAAGGGGACCTTTTTGCGGCCGTGACGTGAAAGACGAATTCTTACTGCCATTTCTGCAACACCTCCTGAAACAATTTGTCGTTTATAAAAAATCCCGTTTGGGGATTTTCTGCGGTTTTTCAGCGGCGGAACATGCCGCCCAGACCTCCCATGAGGCCTCTTTTTTTGCCCATCTTGCCGAAGCGCTTCCACAACTCGCTCATCTGCTCGAACTGCTTCAGCAGCTGGTTGACCATCTGCACCGTGGTGCCCGAGCCTTCGGCGATGCGGCGCCGGCGGCTGCCCTTGATGATCGAGGGATCGCGGCGCTCGGCCTTCGTCATGGACTGGATGATGGCTTTCATGCGCAGCAGGCGCTTGTCGTCCAACGCTTCCGACGGCAGATCCTTCATTTTGCTGGTGATCGCGCCGGGCAGCATCTCCATCACCTTGTCGAGCGGGCCCATCTTCTCGACCTGAGCGAACTGCGCGAGCAGGTCGTCCATCGTGAAGCGCTGCTTTTTGAAGCTCTGCGCCATCTGCCGGATATCGGTTTCGGTCGTGGCCTCCTTGATCTTTTCCACCAGGCCGGCCATGTCGCCCATGCCCATGATGCGTTCGGCCATGCGGCGGGGATCGAACTGCTCGATGGCGTCGAGTCCTTCGCCGACGCCGGCGAATTTGACCGGCACGCCGGTAGCGGCCAGCACGGCCAGAGCCGCTCCGCCGCGGGCGTCGCCGTCGAGCTTGCTGAGCACGACGCCGGTGACGCCGAGGCGTTTGTTGAAGGCTTCGGCCACGTTCAGGGCTTCCTGTCCCGACATGGCGTCGACGACCAGCAGGATCTCGTGCGGATCGAGCGCCGCTTTCATGCGGTCGAGCTCGGCCATCATCTCCTCGTCGACGGCGAGACGTCCGGCCGTGTCGAAGACGAGTACGTCGATCGGGTGCGAGGCGGCGTAGGCGAGAGCCCGTTGGGAGAGCGCCACGACGTCGGTCTCGCCGGCTTCGGGGCCGAAGAAGGCGACGCCGGCCTGACCGGCCAGCACGCGCAGCTGATCCACCGCGGCGGGGCGGCGCAGGTCGCAGGCGACGAGCATGGGCTTGTGGCTCTTGCTCAGCTTTTTGGCGAGCTTGGCGCTGCTCGTCGTTTTGCCGCCGCCCTGAAGTCCGACCATCATCACCAGCGTCGGAGGCTGGGAGGCGATGTCGATGCCGCGGCTGCCTTCGCCCATGATGCGGGCGATCTCTTCGTAGACGACGGCGGCGACCTGCTGGGCGGGCATGATCGACTCGAGCACCTCGGCGCCGACGGCGCGGACGCGGATCTTTTCGACCAGGTCCTTGACGACTTTGTAGTTGACGTCGGCTTCGAGAAGGGCGCGGCGAACTTCGCGCAGGGCCCGCTGAACGTCTTCTTCGGTCAGCTTGCCGCGGCCGCGCAGTCCGCTGAAAATGCTTTCCAGCCGTTCTTTGAGCGAGTCAAACATGATTCATCGTCCTTCCGGCGCACGCCTCGACAATGGCCGCGGCGTGCTGTTGGGGATTTTCGCCGCCGCAGATGGCGCGGGCTTCCTCCTCGATACGGCGAAAGCTCTCGGCGTGGCCGAGCAGCGTTTCGATCTCGTCGAGGCGGTCGCGTGCCCGCTGTAGCTGGTCGGAAACGCCCTGACGGCTGATCCCCAGATCGTCGGCGATCTCCGAGAGCGAGAGATCGTCGAGATCGTGCATTTCGTAGACGCGGCGCTGCCGTTCCGTGAGGAGCGGCCCGTAGAGATCGTACAGCCGCGAAAGCTGAATGCGCCGTTCCAGCACTTCGTTTTCGCTCACTCTGTCCCCACTCCCTTCGCGACGCGAGCATTATAAGCGATCGTAACGAGGGTGTCAAGATGTTTTGCTTGACCCGTGAGGGATCCGAGAAAGGTTGTGTTCGCTGTCCCCGTTTTCTTCATCATGCGGCTTCCTCTGAGATGATTGTGCCGGTTGCCGGGAGGCGGGATTTGATTTTTGCATTTCGGCGGGCAAGAATTCTCTTTTTCTGCGGGGATAGGTATGATAAAATAAGCTCGGCTCTGTTTTTAATCTTTTTTTGTTTCGCGTTTGAATGTGGAAAAACGAACGCGTTTGCGCCATGGGCTGAGGCAGAGCGAACGCTTCGCCGAGCCCGAACTGGAGGAGAAAATGAAGACTGAAACGACGATGAATGAGGCTGTGCGAGACAACTACCGCCATCTTGCGGCGAGCATGGAGAAGCATCTGGTCCGACGGGGGCACGTTCCCTTTTACGCCGCGACCGCGTCGGAAGCTCTGGAAAAGGTTCTGGACCTGATCCCCGCCGGCGCCAGCGTGGGGATCCCCGGCTCCGTGACGATTCGCGAGATCGGCGCCGTCGAAGCGCTGCGGGGGCGCGGGCACAAGGTGTGCAGCACTGGGATCCGAAGGCGACGGCGGCGGAGAAGCTGGAAGCGCGTTTTGAAGAAGCGCAGTGCGACGTCTTTCTCGCCAGTTCCAACGCGATCACCAAAGACGGCGTGCTCGTCAATATCGACGGTTCCGGCAATCGCGTGGCGGCCATGTGCTGGAGCCGCGGCGACCGGATCTACGTCGTCGGCATGAACAAGGTCTGTCCCGACGTGGCAAGCGCCCTTGCGCGTGTGCGCGACCGCGCTGCGCCGCCCAACGCGCTGCGGCTCAAGAGCAAGACGCCCTGCGCCGTCATGGGCTGTCATGACGAGAAAGGCTGTCTCGGTCCCGACAGCCTCTGCCGCGCCGTGCTGATCATGGAGCAGGCGCCGACCATGCCAGACGGCAGGAAATCCTACGTGGTTCTCGTAGGCGAAGAATTGGGGTATTGAGAATGGCAGATCAGAATATTTCACTTGTCATCGCCGGCGGCGAAATCTCCATGGGACTGGCCGACGGCATCGTCACCTCGCAGCAGCCGGTTTCGGCGGAGACGATTCAGTCGTGGATTTCGCCCGAGCTGGCGGGAGCGGTGCGCCTGGTGGACTGGAGCCATCAGCCCAGCAGTCATTATTCGGTGCGCATGACGGCCGACCTCGTCGAACTGTTGAGCCAGCAGGTCGAAGCGGGAGCTCATGCCGTCGTCGTCTTCTGCGGCTCCGACGCCGTGGAGGAGATGGCCTATCTGGCCGATCTGCTCTGGGTGTATCCGCAGCCGCTGATATTTGCCGCGACTCATGCGCCGGCGGGTGTTCCCGGCAGCGACGCGCTGACCGTGCTGAACGAGGCGCTGCTCACCGCCCTGTCGCGCAAAGCGTGGGGGCAGGGCGTGCTGGTCTGCGCCGGCGGACAGCTTTTTGCGGCTTCCGATATCGTTGAGTATGCCGACTACGGCCGTCTCGGTTTCGCGGGCAATTTCCGCGGCGCCATCGGCGCCATTGTCGCCGGCAAGGTCCATCTCTGGCAGGCTCCAAAGCGCAGCAAAATTTTTGACGCGCCGTTTACGCCGGCCCGCAATGTGGAGCTGCTCTACGCTTCGCTGGGCGCCGGGGAACGTTTTCTGCAGCTGCTCACCGGCGACGAGGGCAATCCCCTCGACGGCCTTGTCATCGCCGGCTTCGGCGGCGGCCATGTCTATCCCGCCTGGGTCCCTTACCTGAAGGCCCTTGTGCGCGACGGCGTCCCCGTGGTGGTCGTGTCGCGCTGCCTGCGGGGCTGTGTGATGGAGGATTCTTCCTTCGAGGGAGCCTTCCTGAAGCTGAAGGAGTTCGGCGTCATGGACGGCGGCTTCCTTTCTCCCTTGCAGGCGCGCCTCAAGTTGGCCGTCGGCATTGGCGCAAATCTGAAGGGCGAAGAGCTGCAGAAATATCTGTTGGACCAGTGACGAAAAATGACGTTTTCTCTTGAGAAAACAGCAGGACGAACAAGGCGCCGGAAGATTTTTCTTCCGGCGCCTTGTTCGTCCTGCTGACGGGGGAGCGCGCTTCATGCGCAGACGTTGGGATTTTGGGAAGCGGCGAGTTACATTGATTCTTGATAGAAAGTGTAAACGTAATTTTCTGAGCGCTGCGGGGGAGTTCAGTCGCTTGGAACTCCCTCGCAGCGCCCCTGCGTTCGGCTTTTTAATTGAGAAATAGTATGAGCGATGATCTTGTCGGACAATCAGTTCAACTCGCCGATGGCGTTCTCGACGGCTTCGATCAGAGCGCCGCTGCGGACGAAGTCGATGGCTTGGGTCATGAGCGGATGGATGAAGCGGTCTTTTTCGAGGAAGGGGATCTGGGCGCGGAAGGCTTCGTAGGCGGCTTTCGTGCCGCGGCCGAGACTGAGCGGCAGCGAGAAGTCGACGCCCTGGCAGGCGGCCATGGCTTCGATGCCGAGGATCTTTTCCACGTTGCGCAGCACGCGCGCAGCCTTGAGCGAGCTCCAATAGCCCATGGAGACGTGGTCTTCCTGATTGGCGGAGGTGGGGATGGAATCGACGCAGGCGGGGTGGGTCAGCGTCTTGTTCTCCGAGGCCACGGCGGCCTGGGTGTACTGGGTGATCATGAAGCCGCTGTTGACGCCGCTGTCGTCGATCAGGAAGGGCGGCAGGCCGTTGGAGAGGCTTTTGTCGACCATGCGGGCGCTGCGGCGCTCGGAGATGCTGCCGAATTCGGAAACGGCGATGGCGAAAAAGTCCATGGCGAGGGCGATGGGCTGGCCGTGGAAGTTGCCGCCGCTGAGCGCCGCCTCGTCGTCGGGGAAGATCAGCGGGTTGTCGGTGACGGAGTTCATCTCGATCTCGATCTTCGACTTCACGTAATCCAGCGCGTCGCGGCTGGCGCCGTGCACCTGGGGCATGCAGCGCAGCGAATAGGCGTCCTGCACGCGGGAGCCTTTGTACTTGTCGATGATCTCGCTGCCTTCGATGAGTCGGCGGATGTTCTGCGCCACGGCGATCTGGCCGCTGTGGGGGCGCAGCGCGTGGGTGCGGGCGTCGAAGGCGTAGGGTACGCCGTGCAGCGCTTCCAGCGACAGGGCGCCGACGATGTCGGCGTTCTTTTCGAGTTTCAGCGCGTCGTACAGCGCCAACGCGCCGAGTCCGGTCAGCGCCGCGGTGCCGTTGTTGAGCGCCAGTCCTTCTTTGGGATGCAGGGACACGGGGTTGAGTCCCGTCAGCTTCATGGCATCGAGCGCGGTCATGCGCCGTCCCTGAAGAAACACGTCGCCTTCGCCGAGCATGGCGGCGGCGATGTGCGACAGCGGGCAGAGATCGCCCGACGCGCCGACGGAACCCTGCTCGGGCACCATAGGCGTGATGCCGAGATTGAGGAAGTTGACGAGCTGCGACAGCGTTTCCAGCGTGATGCCGGAGTGGCCGCAGAGCAGGCCGTTGAGACGCAGCAGCATTATGGCGCGCACCACGTCGACGGGCAGCGGTTCGCCGACGCCGACGGCGTGGCTGCGGATCAGGTTCTCCTGAAGCAAGCGGGTGCGCGCGGCGTCGACTTTTACGGTGGCGAGATCGCCGAATCCCGTCGTCACGCCGTAGACGATACGGTTGCCGGCGACCCAGTTCTCGATCAGGGCGGACGCCCGGTTGATCTGGCCGACGGCCTCTGCGGAAAGTTTCACCGGAGCGCCGCAGCGCGAGACGTTGATCAGTTGTTCGAGGGTCAGGTTACGGCCGGTAAGGACGACGGGATTGGCGCGGTTCATGGCGATCACTCCTGATTGTTTGGGTTTGACGGGCCGCCGCGGGCTTCGCGGCGGCTCTTTCGTTTAGCGTTCCGTTTTTTTTCGAAAAGCGCCTAGGCTTCGTGATGTTCTCTTTGGGCGCAGGCCGCTTCGGCCGCGCGGCGCACCGAGTCGCCGTCGACGTGGTACGGCAGCGTGATGTGGTACTTGCCGGGATACTTGGCGTTCACTTCGCGGCTGACCTCTTCGGCGTGTTCGCAGCGGGCCCAGGCGCGGCGCGCGACGCCGCCGAGCACGTCCCACATCATCGCCGACCTGATGATCGCGTCGGTCTCGGGGCGTCCGTCGAGCAGCAGGCCGAAGCCGCCGTTGATGCACTTGCCGATGCCCACGCCGCCGCCGTTGTGCAGCGTGCAGAGCGTCATGCCGCGGGCGGCGTTGCCGGCGAAGGTGTTGGTGGCCATGTCGGCGCAGATGTTGCTGCCGTCCTTGACGTTGGCCGTTTCGCGGAAGGGGCCGTCGGTGCCGGAAACGTCGTGGTGGTCGCGCCCCAGCATGACGGGGCCGATCTTGCCCTCGCGCACGAGCTTGTTGAACGCGAGGGCGATGTTGGTGCGTCCTTCGGCGTCCTGATAGAGGATGCGGCACTGCGTGCCGACGACGAGGTTGTTCTTTTCGGCGTCGCGGATCCAGACCCAGTTGTCGTAGTCCTGGCTGCGGCGGTCGGGGTCGATGCAGGCCATGGCGGCCTCGTCGGTGGCGCGCAGGTCTTCGTGTTTGCCGCTCAGGCAGCACCAGCGGAAGGGACCGTAGCCGTAGTCGAACAGATGGGGGCCCATGATGTCTTCGACGTAGCTGGGCCAGATGAAGCCTTCGTAGGTGTCTTTGCCGTTCTTGGCGATCTCGGTGACGCCGGCGTCGAAGACGGCGCGCATGAAGCTGTTGCCGTAGTCGAAGAAATAGGAGCCGCGGTCGACCAGCTTCTTGATCACGTCGAAATGACGGCGCAGACTGGCGTCGACGTGCCTGCGGAACTCTTCGGGATCCTCGTGCAGCATTTTCGTGCGCTCTTCGAAGGTCAGATCCGCCGGGCAGTACCCGCCCTCGTAAGCGGCGTGGCACGAAGTCTGGTCCGAAAGCAGCTGGATTGCGATATGGCGGCTCTCGGCGTACTCGAGCAGCGTGACGACGTTGCCGTAATAGGCGATCGAAAGAGGCTTTTTGGCGTCCAGCGCTTCCTGAGCCATTCGGAAGGCCTTTTCGGCGCTGTCGGTGATCTCGCCGACCCAGCCTTGGCGGTGGCGGGTCTCGATGCGGGAATAATCGACTTCGGCGACGATGCCGACGCCGCCGGCGATCTCGATGGCCTTGGGCTGAGCGCCGCTCATGCCGCCCAGTCCCGACGTCACGTAAAGGATGCCGGCCAGATTGTCGCGCGGCCCGACGCCGAACTTGAGGCGCGCGGCGTTGAGCACGGTGTTGAAGGTGCCGTGTACGATGCCCTGCGGCCCGATGTACATCCAGCCGCCGGCGGTCATCTGGCCGTAGTTGCTGACGCCCAGCTGCATGGCGCGGTGCCAGTCCTTCTGGTTGTCGAACAGGCCGACGAGCAGCCCGTTGGTGAGGATCACGCGCGGCGCGCCGGGATGCGAGGCGAACAGTCCCACGGGATGGCCGCTCTCGAGCACCAGCGTGGTGTCGTCGGTCAGCTCGCGCAGATACTTCTGGATCAGGCGGTACTGAAGCCAGTTCTGGCAGACCTGCCCCGTCTCGCCGTAGGTGACGAGTTCGTAGGGATAGAGCGCCGTCTCGAAGTCGAGATTGTTGTCCATCATCACCTGAAAAGCTTTGCCGGCCAGGCACTTGCCCTCGTAGGTGTCGATCGGGCGGCCCCAGATGCGGCCGGCGGGGCGGAAGCGGTAGGCGTAGATGCGGCCGCGCGTGCGCAGTTCTTCCATGAACTCGGGGATCAGCTGCTCGTGGTACTTCTCGGGCACGTAGCGCAGCGCGTTGCGCAGCGCCAGCTCCGTCTCGGACTGCGAAAGCGTCCAGCCGCGGTCGGGGGCGCGGCGGATCCCCGCCGCGAATTCGGGATACTCGGGCAGAACCTCGTCCAGTTTGACGACCATCGCTTCACTGTTGAGCAAATTCTCCTGCATGTGTTTTTCTCTCCTTTTATAAAACAAGATCTCCCGCGGAGAAGCGGAGCAGCGGAGAAAAATCCTTTTCCGATGAACCGCGTCCTGCCGATCTTTTTCCCCACGGACTTCCATCAAGCGAACGAACGTTTTACGACAAACAAAAACAACCCAATTGCCTCGCGGCCGACAGCTTTTTATTTTTCTACGTCTCCGCGAGAACTTTCGATGCGTCTTTACGCCACGTAAACGCCTTTTTTGTACACTTCCATGACGGGACTGACGCCGGCGTGATAAGCCAGGATCGTCGGCGAATCGCCGTCGAGCAGCAAAAAGTCGGCCTGTTTGCCGATCTCCAGGCTGCCGACTCTGTCCTGCAGGCCGACGGACCAGGCGGCGTTGAGCGTGCAGCCGGTCAGCGCCTCTTCTACGGTCATGTTCATGTTCATCACCGCCAGGCCGAAGACGAACGGCATCGACTCGCAGAAGCAGGAGCCGGGGTTGCAGTCGGTGGCCAGCGCCACGGGCACGCCCAGTGCGATCATGCGGCGCGCGTCGGCATAGGGCTTGCGCAGGCTGTACGCCGTGGCGGGCAGCACGTCGGCGATGACGCCGGCTTCCGCCATGGCCCTGAGATTCTTTTCGTTGGCCGCCAGCAGGTGTTCGGCCGAGGCGACGCGCAGTTCCGCCGCCAGCCCCGCGCCCTGCGTGTCGTCCACTTCGTCGGCGTGGATGCGCAGCTTCATGCCCAGCGTGCGAGCCGCTTCGAGGATGCGGCGGCTTTGCGGCACGGTGTACACTCCCGTCTCGCAGAACACGTCGCAGTAGCGCGCGATGCCCTGTTTTTTAACGGCGGGCAGCATTTCATCGACGAGAATATCGACGAAATCGTCGGCGCGCCCCTTGTATTCCGCAGGCACGGCGTGAGCGCCCATGAACGTGGGCACGATGTCCAGCGGCGTCTCCTCGCCGAGGCGGGCGATCACGCGCAGCATTTTCAGTTCTTCGGCGGTGTCCAGACCGTAACCGCTTTTCACTTCCATGGTCGTAGTGCCGAAGTTCAGGGCCGAAAGCACGTTCTCGCGCGTGGTCTCGAACAGTTCCTCCTCGCTGGCCGCCTTGACGGCGTTGACGCTGGAAAGGATGCCGCCGCCCGCGCCGAGGATCTCCAGATACGTTTTGCCCTGCAGGCGCATCGTGAATTCCTTTTCGCGCCGCGCCGCAAAGCAGATGTGCGTGTGCGGATCGACGAAGCCGGGGATCATCGCCGCGCCCTCGCAGTCGCGCTCCTCTTCGATCTCCGCGTCCTTCGCGGCGAGAGCCGCGCGCACTTCCGCCTCGTCGCCGACGGCGGCGATCAGGCCGCCCTCGACGAACAGCGCGCCTTTCTCCCACGACGCGACGCGCCCCTGCGCGGCCCCCGCCGCCGGCGCGCCGCCCATCAGCGGCGTGGCGATCGCCGCGTTGTAAAACAGTTTTCCGCTCATCCCTTCGCCTCCTTTTGAATCGTTACATCAACGAAGCGATCTCTGCCGCCGCGCTTTTCAGCGCCGGCAGCAGATCGGCTTCCCAGTTCCCGAACGTTCCCGCCACGCCGGCGATGCCCAGCTGCGCCACGAAATGGCCGTGACGGTCGTACAGCGGCACGCTCAGATCCTCGGCGTTGGCCATCCACTCTTCGCGCGAATGGGCGCAGCCCGCGCGCCGGATCCCGGCGACGCGCTCCCGCAGCCGTAGCGCGTCGGCCGCCGAGCCGTCGGGCATTTTCAGCGGCGAGGCCAGGATCCGCTCGCGCAGGCTCGTCTCGCAGAACGCCAGCAGTACCAGCCCCGTGGCGCCGGCGCAGAGCGGCACGCTCATGCCCTCGCGCGCCACGAACTTGACGGCGATCTCCGGCTCCTCGGTGTGGACGCACAGGCCGCCCGTGCCCTCGATCACGCTCAGGATCGCGGTTTTCCCCGTACGTTCCACAAGCCGCCGCATCGGCTCTCTGGCGCAGCGTACCAGCGCCTCGAAGAGCACGGGGCGGTGGTTGAGCAGGAAGAAACGAAGCCCGGCGCGGTAGGCGCCGCTTTCGGCGTCTTGAACCGCCCAGCCGTAGGATTCCAGCGCCGCCAGAAAACGATGCGCCGTACTGCGCGGAACGCCCGCCGCCGCGGCCAGATCGCGCACGCTCGTCACCCGTTCGGAACGCACCAGCGCCTCCATCAGGCGAATGACTTTGCCCACGGCGTCGTTTTTGCTCTGCTGTCCTGTCGAATCCATCATGAACCTCCAAAAGTGGGACGCTTCGTCTTAAAAATCGTTTAATATAACTATACTAAAAAAATATCCCTTGTCAATCGAGAAAAAAGAGAAACTTAGATTTTCTTCATTCGGCGCCGATGATTTGGCGCGCGGCGGCTCAATGGCACAGGTCCGTACCATTCGGATGAGGCTGGCCGGCCCGATGCCGGCGGGATTTTTGCATTAAAATGAGGGAAGTTCCTCCGCGCTGCGGCGCGAAAGAGCTTCCCTCGTTGAGTTTTTCTGAAAAAATCACTTCCACTGCGTTTCCAGCGACAGGATCGTGTAGCGGTTCCGCTGTTTGGTCTTGGGCGTGACCCAGGCCTCGAACGTGGCGGGGCGGTCGCTCTCGTCCTCGACGTTGTAGATATCGCCGGTCATGCGCAGCATCCCGGCTTCTTCGAAGACTTGCTTCACCTGCGCGTAATAGACGGACTCGCCGTCGGCGCCCTCGAAGTGGTAGAGTTTCCCGTCGTAATGGAAGTCGGAACCCTCCATGTTGCGATTCTTCAGATCGATGTCGAAATACTTTTTCACCGTCTCGGCCACGAATTTTCCGTCGATCGTCAGCGAGCCGTACGGGCAGTTTTTGTCGGCGCAGCGTTTGACGCGGCTTTTGAAGTTGTTCGCGTAATTGTGCCAGACGCCGAAACGGATCAGCTCGGCCAGACCTTCTTCGCTCTTCATGTGCAGCAGGCCGTCGCTGCCGTCTTCCCCCACGTCGAAGCCGTAGTAGCCCAGCTCGGTGAAATTGCTCAGGAAGATGCTCATCCTTTTCAGTTCCGCCGCGCCGGGATCCAGCGTTTTCGCCCCGGCCGAGGCCGCGGCGCAGGCAGCCAGCGCGCACGCTGCCATCACGCGTGCAAACTTTTTCATCTTCATTCGCTCCTTTCGTCGCTCTCGTCTCTCTCTCTCGACGCCCGAAGCCCTCTTCCGGCTTCCGTCGGACCACGCTTTAAAATCACAAAGAATATAACACGGGCGGAAGGTCTCGGCAAGCGGCCAAAATCCGTCTGCGAACGCGCCGTTTTCGCCTTCGCTGCCGCGCTTTCGTTATTGCAGCCACGCCCCCACGCCCTGCGCTTCGATCTGCTTTTTGGAGGGCAGACCGTTCACCGCCAGCGGCGCGCCGGTCAGTTCGGGAAACTTTTCGAACCAGACTCTCAACACTTCCGCCGTAATGCCGACGCGCTCTTCGAGCGGATGTCTGGCGTCGCGGAGCGGATCGGCGCCGACTGCATGCGCGTTCATCGCCGGATTGGGCGTTTCGCTGAGAAACGGGACGCAGGGCGTCCCTTCGCCGATCTCGTAGTGGGAGATGCCCCGAAAGCCGGGGACGGACTGTTCGGGCTTGAGAGAAACGCCTCGCTCTTCGAGCTCCAGGATCATCTCGATGCATGGCTCGAGGTATTTCGGATGAGTGATCAGAGAGTAAGAGAGCGAACCGCCGGGATGTTTTTTGCCGTCGCGGGGATCGAGCACTTCCTCCGGCGCGGTCGCTTCGTGCATGTCGAGACAGGAACCGGGCTTTTCGCGGCGGATCAGCTCCATGACGCCGAACGTCACCATCTGCGCAGGCGTTCCGTCGGCGACGCCGGGATAATTGCGGTTGACGTTGCGCCATTCGGAGCCGTCTTTGTGAACGTAACCGAGCGGGTGGACGAAATGTTCGGGGTCGCTCTCGCCTTTCTTCAGCGGTATGCGGCGATCGCCGTAATACAGCCAGCGCTTGCCCTGGCGGCTTTCGAACGGCAGCTGATGGGGCACTTGCCCGAGCGCGTCCGGCACCGACATGCCGGCGGCGTTCAGGCAGGGGATGACGAACAGCTTGCCCTGTTCGACTTCCGCGTTTTCGAGAAGAACTTCCGCCGTCAGCACGCCGCCGATCTCGCGCGGATGCGTCCCCGCCAGGATCAGCGCCGTCGCGCCCGGCTTCTTGCCCTCCATCACGTAGACCGCCGTGTCGTAATCGGTGCCTCTGAGATTGGGATTGTAGTCGGAAAGCCATTTGATCCCCGTCACGCCGTATCCCGGCCGCACGTCCAGCCGAAAAGCCGCCCGCGCCGCCGCGCCGTTCAGAGCTAAAACCGTCGCCATCCCGGCGGCTGCCGCAAATTTTTGAAAACGTGTGCAGACCATTTTTGTCCCCCTCCGTTGGATTTCGTTGCCGCATTCCACGCTGTGCCGTTATTCTTCCGGGATCATTATACCAACGTCTGCGACTTTCTACGCGGATGATGATAAAATAAAAGCACCTTAAAAGCGGAGGTGTCACATGAAAAAATTTCTCGGTGTGATTTTGTTCCTGGCGGTTTCATGCTGCACGGCAGTTCAGGCGAAGGATTATCACGTGGCGGCGCGGGTGAAGGAAGCGCAGGCGGCCGTGGATAAAATGATCCGCTCCAAATCGGCGGCGGGACTGGCACAGTCAGTCAAGGAAGGCGTCGGCGTGGCCATTTTCCCCAACGTCGTCAAGGCGGGACTCATCGTCGGCGGCCGTTACGGCGAGGGGTTGATGCTGCGTCATGATCCCAAGACGGGCCAATGGTACGGACCGGCGTTTTTCAGCATCAGCGGCGGGTCGGTCGGACTGCAGATCGGCGCTTCTTCGACGGCGCTGGTTTTGACCGTCAACAATGAAAAAGGCATGAAGGCATTCCGCGGCGGCACCTTCACGCTGGGGGCCGACGTCGCTGCCGTGGCCGGCCCGAGCGGACGCAACTCCTACGTCGGCACCAACATCAACGCCGACGCGCCGATCTTCAGCTACTCGATCACCAAAGGCGTTTTCGCCGGCGTGGCCCTCGACGGCTCGGTGATCAGCGAACTGCCCCGCGTCAACGACGCCTGCTGGGGCAGACACCTGAACAACGTCCAGATCTTTCACCGCAGACCGGCGCGCAAGGACGTGCAGGCGCTGATCAGAAAACTCAACCAGCTGATTTCCCTGGCAAAGTAAACTCGTTCTTTCGGTCCCGGAATCATAACCACCGGCCGTGCCGGTGGTTTGCACAAGCCCCCCTTGGGGCATCTTCCCAGCTGAGCCTATAGGCTCAGCGAAAAGTCTGTCAGCCGCGCAACTCTCAAAGGCTGCCCCTAAAGGGGCTCTCTACTTGCCTTCCTGTGCCGGCTTACCCGTAAACGGGTCAACGTACTCTTTGATC